>NZ_JAIQZM010000012.1 GCF_023333595.1 Argonema galeatum A003/A1 | reverse complement strand
TTAGTAGACTTAGAAAGACATAAGCTAGTAGGATTAGTGTCATGTCGAACCCAGTCAGAGATCGAAAAAGTGATGCAACAATGGGGAGAAAAAGTCTTATTTCAGATAGAAGAAGTAAGTATGGATATGACTGGTAATTATAAATCGTTAGTACATAAAATCTGTCCAAATACAGAAGTGACAGTGGACAGATTTCATGTCACAAAAATAGTTCATTCAGAGTTAAATCAAGCTAGAATTGACCAAAAGAAAACGGCAGAATCATTAAACGCTAAGGAACGGGATAAACTATTTAGCAGCTTGAAAGGAAGTAAATATACATTACTGAAAGCCGAGAATAAGTTATCTGAAAAGCAAAAAGAAAAATTAGAGCAAGTAAAAGAAGCTTCACCGAAGGTGAAAATTATGCACTCATTAAAAGAAGAGTTTCACGAATTATTTGAAAATAGTAAATCTCTGGGAGAAGGGACATTAGGACTAATTGACTGGTTAAAGAAAGCCGAACCATATTATCGAAATAGTGTAGCAACAATTAAGCGATGGTTCCCAGAGGTATTAGGGTATTTTGAAAAAAGGACAACGAACGGGATAGTAGAAGGAATTAATAATAAATTAAAATTGTTAAAACGTTGTGGATTTGGATTTAGAAATTTTAATAATTTTGAAATACGGGCTTTACTCTTATGGCATTTTCATAACATTTTAGCACACTAAGTACGTAAGAACCGGAACATTGGAGGGAGCAAAACAGCTAGCCAGGAGTATTCAACACTCCCACATGGATACTAACGGCTGGAACGATTCCGGACACAATTTTTTGAATACAATTGACGGATTTTTGCTAGAGGGAAGACAAGGTACTTTAGCAGCAATTGTCAAAGGACATTGCGTTCGATCGGCCCATGCAGGAAATAAGGCGGCAAACGAATCACCGGGGATTGAAAATGAAGGCAATTTCATGACCCATAAGATGGGAGTGGCTCAATGGAACAGTCTGGTAGATTTGTGCGCTTCTCTTTGCTCTACCTACAATATCAATCCTGACAATATTAAAGGACATCGCGATTTTAAAGCAACTGATTGCCCTGGCGACTGGCTATACAGTCAGCTACCCCGTTTGCGGAAAGCTGTTGGTGAGAAATTAGCTCCACCAACCACACCTTTAAAGAAAGGCTCAAGGGTATTGAAAGTCAAAGATGTGCAGCTGTATCTCAAAGCTTGGGGTTTTAATCCTGGGGTTATTGATGGCATTTTTGGTGCCAATACAGAAGCTGCTGTAAGCGCGTTTCAAAAATCTAAAGGTTTGACTGTGGATGGAGTGGTAGAGGCAAAAACTTGGAAATATCTGATTACTTCACCGCCGCCAGAACCACTACCATCAGAAGCTTTGATTCTTATTGATGCTTGCAAGTCTTATAAAGGCTTGAGCGAACAAAATGAAGCTCTAGAATGGTTGCAAGGGGAAATTTCTAAACCCATAATGGATGAGTTTACTAAAAGATGGCGTAACCAATCATCGCCTGTAGCAGTGCAACCGCAACCTTTAACTCTGGTTAATGTTTGCAAGTATTATGGTGACTTGTCCGATCAAAACGAGGCTTTAGAGTGGCTGCAAGGGCAAATTTCTAAAGCAGTTTTGGTACAGTTCGCACAAAAATGGCGGAATTAGTCAGTGGTCAGTGGTCAGTGGTCAGTTGTCAGTGGTCAGTTGTCAGTGGTCAGTTGTCAGTTGTCAGTTGTCAGTTGTCAGTGGTCAGTGGTCAGTTGTCAGTTGTCAGTTGTCAGTTGTCAAGAAAATTTCTCCTCTGCCCCGTTCGGCTGAGCGCGACTCGACTGAGCGCTCGCCGAACGTCTCACGTCGAAGCCTCTGCCCCTCTGCCCCTCTGCCCCTAGTCCCGTTCGGCTGAGCGTTCGACTGAGCGCTCACGCCGAAGTCGCTCACGTCGAAGCCTAGCCCCTAACCCCTGCTGCTGGAGTGGTATCTCGATCGCAAATTCCGTACCTTCTCCAGGCTGACTAAAGCAATGCAATTGACCGCCATGCTTTTCAACTATAATCTGATAACTGATAGATAAACCAAGACCCGTGCCTTTACCAACTGGCTTGGTTGTAAAGAATGGGTCAAACAGACGCTGAAGAACGGCGTCTTTCATACCCGGTCCATTGTCAGCAATCTGAATGGCAATGCGGTTGTTGTCCGAAACTTTGGTGCGAATCCAAATGGTTGGTGTAGCCCCACACTTCACACCCTGTACCTGACACCCTTGTTGCATAGCATCGATCGCATTACTTAGTATATTCATCAGCACTTGGTTGAGCTGTCCGGGATAGCACTCCACTTTGGGCAGGTCGGCATATTCTTGGATAACCTGAATGCCGGGATAATCGCCATTAGCTTTGAGACGGTTTTGCAAAATCAACAGGGTACTTTCGATGCCTTCGTGAATATCAACATCTTTCATCTCGGCTTCATCGGTGCGGGAAAAGTAGCGGAGACTACGCACTATCTCGCGAATCCGATCGGCTCCCACCCGCATTGATTCCAACAGTTTCGGTAAATCCTGCTTGACGAATTCTAGGTCAATATCTTCGGCTTTGTCTTCAATTTCCGAGCCTGGGTGAGGACAGTGCTGCTGGTAAAGTTCTAGGAGTTCTAACAGGTTTTGAATGTAATTTCTAGCTGGCTCGATATTGCCGTAAATAAAGTTGACGGGATTATTAATTTCGTGAGCTACACCTGCAACTAATTGCCCCAAACTTGACATTTTTTCGCTTTGAATAAGTTGGGTTTGAGTTTTTTGCAGTTTGTGCAGGGTTTGTTCCAGTTCGCAGGCTTTTTGGCATAGCAATTCTTCCCTTTGTCGTAAGGCAGCTTCGGCTTGTTCGCGCTCGATAAGTTCGACTTGCAGTTTTTGATATAGTTCGGATTGCTGGATGGCGATCGCTATTTGCACGCTCAGCTGTCCTAGCAAGCTGACTTCCGATTCCAGCCATTGCCTTGGGCCGCTACAATGATGAGCAATCAGCAGTCCCCACAAATTTTCTCCTTGCAGAATCGGAACTACTAGGTTAGCTCGCACCTGAAACTGTGCTAGTAAATCGATGTGACACTGGGCAATACCGCTATTGTAGATATCTCCGATCGCACGAATGCGACCTTGTTGGTATTGTTGAACGTATTTTCCCAGAAAGCAAGGGTCGTGAATTGGTATTCCCAGAATTGGCTGGCAATTTTCACCAACAGATTCCACCTCCACTACACCACTCCCATCTGGGTAAAAGCGGTAAAGTACCACTCTGTCTGTTTGGAGAAATTGCCGCACTTCTTGCACGGCGGTATTGAGAACTTCTTCCAAGTTTAACGATCGACGGATGCGCTGAGCGATCGCACTTACTAGCCGTTCCCGTTCGGCTTGCTGTCGCAATGACTCCTCAGCCTTGACATGATAGGTTATATCCAATGCCATACCGATCGATCCAATCACTTCACCGCTTTGGTTTTTCAGGGGTGTAGCCCGATTTTCATACACCAAGTCTCCCATTTCAGCAGTCCAGGCAGCTTCTCCTCCTGCGAGGACGTGACTGATTTTGCTGATAATCTCAGGTTCGTGACGGTACAAATCGAAGATCGATCGCCCAACTAACTCCCCAGCCTTTAAACCTAGAGGCTCTAATCCTTTACCCTCAGAAAGAGTAACCTCGCCTTTTTTATCGGTTGCATATAGGATGATCGGTAAATTGGTGACAACTGGGCGCAGAAGTGCTTCGCTTTCGCGGGAAATTGCTTGCGCCTGTTGGCGTTGCAGCGTTTCCCTATGCAGTTTGTCAATGACTTTTCTCAATTCTACGCTGCCTACGGTGAGGCGGCGTTCGAGGTCTTCATTTTCCTGTTGCAGTGCGACTTCCGCTCGTTTGCGATCGCTGATATCCCGCACCACGCAAACCATTCCCATCTCTGCTTCGATCGCGCTCAAAGATAATTCTTGCCGATACTTGCTGCCATTTTGTCGTAAACCGACCGCTTCACCCCGCCACCGTCCGTGTTTATCCACAGCAGGTAAAATATATTGCTTAAATATTCTCAGTTCCGCTTCATCGTAAAGACTTTTCCAGCTTTTCCCGATTAGTTCTTCTGCAAACTCATATCCATAAAGTTGGGCGTAAGCTTCATTTAGATAAACAAATTCTCCTTTTTGGTTAACAATAGCCATGCCATCGATCGCAGCATTCATAGCGGCAGATTGCTTTTGCAATCTCCTTTGAGCTTCTTGTTGCTGAGTTACATCCTGCTGTACCCCAATAAAATGAGTGACGCTACCGCTGGCGTCACTGACTGGGGAAATTGTCAATTCATTCCAAAAATGGGTGCCGTCTTTTCGATAGTTTTTCAATACCACTCGGCATTCCCGCCGATCGCGCACTGCCTCTCGAATTTGGGCTATCGCAGATGGGTCCGTGTCCCGGCCTTGTAAAAAGCGGCAGTTGCGCCCTAAAACTTCCCCGGTTGAATAACCTGTAAGTTGCTCAAAAGCAGAATTGCAGTAAATAATCGGTAAATCTGGTAAAAGAGCGTCGGCAATTACGATTCCCGTGCTGGTTGCCGCGATCGCTCGTTCGTACAAGTGCAATTTCGCCTCAACTGTATCGCTACGCAGGAACCTTGGAAGCGTTTTCGGCGTAGCTAGGTTGACGTTTTTCATTTTATTGCCTAATTCTTTATTAATACGTTTAAAGGTGTACATTAGCCTAAAAGAATTTTTTCGATTTTGGCTCTATCGGTAGGCATAAATTAATTTGAGCTATATAATATAACTTTGTGGCGCTATACAAGCTAACCTCTACCGAAAATAATCAAGCAATAATATAATGCAATAGTTGTTGGGGATAAAGCGATCGCTCCAACAGATAGCTCTATTTTGTAGAATAACTTGTAGAAGCAGTGCAACTTACCTGTCTTAAATAAACTTTAAATGGTACAGACCCCTGCCAAACCCCTTACTCTAGAAGAATTCCTGACGCTGCCGGAGACAGAACCTGCTAGCGAATATATTGATGGGCATATTATTCAAAAAGCTATGCCACAAGGAGAACACAGCGCAATTCAAACTGAGTTAGCACCTGCAATCAACTCGGTCGTCAAACCCAAACAGACTGCGCGGGCTTTCTCAGAGCTTCGTTGTACCTTTGGCGGACGCTCAATTGTACCTGACATTTCTGTGTTTCTGTGGGACAGAATCCCACGTAAGGAAAATGGTGGGGTTGATAACGTCTTTTCAATTGCTCCCGATTGGACAATCGAAATTTTATCTCCCGATCAAAGCCAAACTAAAGTTATCAAGAATATTTTGCATTGCCTCAAATATGGAACTCAGATGGGGTGGCTGATCGATCCAGGTGAAGAATCTGTGTTTGTCTATCTGCCAGATCGATCGATCGCTTTTTACGACGAAGCTGGAACACTTTTGCCAGTGCCAGAATTTGCCAAAGATTTTAGCCTTACAGTAGAAGGCTTGTTTAATTGGTTGCTAGAGTGAATTTAGCTCAGTCAAGAAGGATTTAAAATATGGCTCTCAGTAGCCAAACTCAACCAGTGTTGTGTGACATAAATCATGCAACGTAGAAACCCTGAAGGTATATTAGATTTTCGATCGCAATCAACCCAATCTACGTTGCCAGGTTAAAAGCTACTTACTTGTTTCAATTCTACATTGCTCAGGCAGCAAGGATTGAGGAGGCGTTAGCGAAGCTTTCCGTAGGACTCGCCAAAGTCAAGACTCAGCATCCCCAGGAAACGGGAAGACTGGAAGCGATCGCAGTTGGAGGTATTCTGGCATCCGAGCAAGTCATCTCTCTGGATACAAACCAGTTATAACTTTCTCATCCTGAGAGGACTTTTCAGGATAAGCATAACGCTCCTGTTCACCCGCCGCTAGTAGCTTTTCGGGCATACCGATCGCCCTCAATCGGTCGGTGTGCAATGGGTTTGGATCGCTTTCATTCACACGATCATCACCGATTGCAGAATGAACGTTGTGAGGATAGCGATCGCTCGTCACTACGGCTCCACACCCAATCACAACTGAGATGACTCGGAAAAGAGCGATCGCTCTTGCTAAACACGAACCCTAGATCGTAATAAAGTTGCTTTGCGTCAAGGTTGTTGTATCAATTCCCGTCAAATTCGCCAGCGTTTCACCGCCTACCACGATCATATTGCCACTGAACGAAAGCTGACCAAAGCTCAATCCACCTGATAACCCGACCACATCCGTGCCCTTCTTGAAGTCAGTGAAGGTGTCAGTGCCAGATCCCGCTGCAATCACAAAGATATCGTTACCGTTGCCGCCTGTAACGGTATCTCTGCCCGTGCCGCCAATCAAGGTATCGTTGCCATTGTCGCCTCTGAGCGTATCTCCACCCGCCCCTCCGTTGAGGATGTCATCCCCATTGCCGCCGCTGAGGGTATCTCTGCCCAAACCGCCAGTGAGGGTATCTTTGCCGTTGCCGCCAGAGCGATTGATGCCTGCCACAGGGGCAACGTTGACGGTTACTGTTGTCGTTGCAGTCTCCTGTCCATCGGTGATGGTGTAGTCAAAGCTGGCTGCGCCCGTGAAGTCTCCATTAGGGGTGAATAAAACACTGCCATTGCTGAAGCCAACTGTACCGCCCGTCGCATTGCTGACTCCGGTAATGTTGAGCAGATCTCCATTAGTGTCGGTGTCATTGGCTAGAAGATCGGCGCTGCTAATGGTCAGGGGAGTATTTTGGTTGGTGGATTTGGTGTCTGGATTGGCAACAGGCGCAACATTTTCCGGCAGATCGTTGAGACTGAGGGTGAAGGTGTTGCTGGCATCGGGTGTGTTGCCAACAGAAGCATCATCGACGTTAACGCTAATGGTGTAGCTCGATTTGGTTTCGTAGTCGAGGGTTGTTCCGGCTTTCAGATACAACGTAGTGCCATCTAGCTCAAATGCACTTGCATCGCTACCCACCAAACTCAGAACATTTGTGCCCAGTCCATCGTCGGTGATAGTAATATCAGTAACTTTGATGCGGGTGGCAGTGCTGGTGTTTTCGTCAAGAGAAGTTATGGTGTTGACAAAATTGACGGCTGTGGGCGCTTGGTTAACAGGCGGCGGGGTATCATTGTCAATGATGGTGCCTGTAACCTTACCAAGATTCAGCGTCAGACCACCCGATGGAGCAAATAGTTCTGTAATCTGAGCAGGATTGAGCAATGCCAACCGCCCGGAGTTACTATCCCTAATCTCCAAGGCAGTGAGCACAGGTTGGAAAGAAAAGGTTTCATTATCTTCAATCTCACTGTCATTATTAGTATAGATGGTTGAGCCCGCGCTTCCATCTGTGAAGATAAGAAACTGAGAGCTGAACTCAGGGAAATCTGAGCTATTCGCCACAGAGTTTGGGTCAAGAGTAAGCGGCGTAAAACTAAACGCGGTTCTGTTTATATCAGCCGTGGGGTAGGCAGCTAAAATCACTTCCCACACTGACTCCAGTGTAGCTCCCGCCTCAGAAAATTTACCGTCGCCTTCGTTAATCGAACCTATGTTCTGTCCTGCAAAGGTAATTGAAGCTGCCATACGAATTTTCTCCTAATTATATGAACTCAAAATGTTGGCTTGACAATTGGTTAAACTCTAGCGTTTTCTGCCTGGAAGGGTAATTGTCCTTGAGGTGGATCTCTATCCAACATCAAGGTTTGACGGAATTGAGCTGGCAGCGATCGTTCAAGTAAGTGAACAGAATGCTGATAGAGACAGCGGTAAGGCTAGACTTGGGTCTGACGTTCCTCAATCAGGTGATCTTCCTATAGCAGCTATGACCGTGTTTCTCCACTGCGCTCACCATCTCAGTAGCCTCTCCTTCGGAGAATCGCTACTGAGACGGAGAAGGGCGATCGCTCCTGCTAAATACGAATTCTAGATCGTAATAAAGTTGCTTTGCGTCAAGGTTGTTGTATCAATTCCCGTCAAATTCGCCAGCGTTTCACCGCCTGCAAGGATTTGATTGCCACTGAACGAAAGCTGACCAAAGCTCAATCCACCTGATAACCCGACCACATCCGTGCCCTTCTTGAAGTCAGTGAAGGTGTCAGTGCCAGATCCCGCTGCAATCACAAAGATATCGTTACCGTTGCCGCCTGTAACGGTATCTCTGCCCGTGCCGCCAATCAAGGTATCGTTGCCATTGTCGCCTCTGAGCGTATCTCCACCTGCCCCTCCGTTGAGGATGTCATCCCCATTGCCGCCGCTGAGGGTATCTCTGCCCAAACCGCCAGTGAGGGTATCTTTGCCGTTGCCGCCAGAGCGATTGATGCCTGCCACAGGGGCAACGTTGACGGTTACTGTTGTCGTTGCAGTCTCCTGTCCATCGGTGATGGTGTAGTCAAAGCTAGCAGCGCCCGTGAAGTCTCCATTGGGGGTGAATAAAACATTGCCATTGCTGAAGCCAACTGTACCGCCCGTCGCATTGCTGACTCCGGTAATGTTGAGCAGATCTCCATTAGTGTCGGTGTCATTGGCTAGAAGATCGGCGCTGCTAATGATCAGGGGAGTATTTTGGTTGGTGGATTTGGTGTCTGGATTGGCAACAGGCGCAACATTTTCCGGCAGATCGTTGAGACTGAGGGTGAAGGTGTTGCTGGCATCGGGTGTGTTGCCAACAGAAGCATCATCGACGTTAACGCTAATGGTGTAGCTCGATTTGGTTTCGTAGTCGAGGGTTGTTCCGGCTTTCAGATACAACGTGGTGCCATCCAGCTCAAATGCGCTTGCGTCGCTACCCATCAAACTCAGAACATTTGTGCCCAGTCCATCGTCGGTAATGTCGATATCAGCAACTTTGATGCGGGTGGTAGTGCTGGTATTCTCATCAAGAGAAGTTGTGGTGCTGACGAAATTGACGGCTGTGGGCGCTTGGTTAATAGGCGGCGGGGAATCATTGTCAATGATGGTGCCTGTAACCTTACCAAGATTCAGCGTCAGACCACCCGATGGAGCAAATAGTTCTGTAATCTGTGTAGGGTTGAGCAGTGCCAACGTTCGTCTGTCGGCAGTCTCAATCTCCAAGTTAGTGAGTACAGGTTGGAAAGAAAAGGTTTCATTAATTTCAATCTCACTGTCATTATTAGTAATGACGACTGAGCCCACGGTTCCATTTGTGCGGATAAAAAACTGAGTGCCAAAATTAAAGAAATCTGAGCTATTCGCCACAGAGTTTGGGTCAAGAGTAAGCGGCGTAAAAACGAACGTGGTGTTGCTTATATCAGCCGTGGGGTAGGCAGCTACGATCACTTCCCACACTGACTCCAGTGTAGCTCCCACCCTAAAATCTCTACCGTCGCCTTCGTTAATCGAACCTATGTTCTGTCCTGCAAAGGTAATTGAAGCTGCCATACGAATTTTCTCCTAATTATATGAACTCAAAATGTTGGCTTGACAATTGGTTAAACTCTAGCGTTTTCTGCCTGGAAGGGTAATTGTCCTTGAGGTGGATCTCTATCCAACATCAAGGTTTGACGGAATTGAGCTGGCAGCGATCGTTCAAGTTTTCAAGTAAGTGAACAGAATGTTGAGAGAGGCAGCGGCAAGGCTAGACTTGGGGCTGACGTTCCTCAATCAGGTGATCTTGTTATAGCAGCTATTGACAGAGGGTAATTGCCTAACGTAAAGCGATCGCCGCTTGCCCCAAGTTAATTAAAGGCCGTAAGGAATATACCGAGATTGCTCGTCTGTTAGCAATCACTCAACATTAATCTTTATACTGGTTTTGTATTAGACTTCTAGCGATCGCTGCCAGCACAGGCAGGTTTCAGATGTTGATCGACGCAAGTTGGCACAGAATCAAAGGTACTAAAAACAACCTCATCGGGGACAACATCGCAATCCCAAGCCTCCTATAGTGCTTTCCAACGTTGCCCCAGCCTTTCAAAATAAGTGCAAAACCTTTGTGCAGAACCAGCTAACGTTCGTGGGTGTTGAGAAGAAGCTTGGAAGAAAAATTGGTCAGAACCGCGCTGTTTTTCAGGAAAGGGTGCAACGATTAACTTAACATTGAGTTTTCGCTGTCGTTTAACACAGGAAGGAAACGTCAAACCTACTTATATTCAGGTTTCTGGAGTTTGATGAGTAAGTTTGAGTAAGTTTTTCAGAACGGAACAATCTGTGTTTGTCTATCTGCCAGATCGATCGCTTTTTACCACGAAGCTGGAACACTTTTGCCAGTGCCAGAATTTGCCAAAGATTTTAGCCTTACAGTAAAAGGCTTATTTAGTTGGTTGCTAGAGTGAGTTTAGCTAAGTCAAGAAGGATTTAAAATATGGCTGCCAAGAAGATTTTGATGCTTGTCGGTGATTATGTGGAAGATTATGAAGTCATGGTGCCGTTCCAAGCCCTACAGATGGTTGGACACACCGTTCATGTTGTTTGTCCCGACAAAAAAGCCGGTGAAAAAGTGCGAACAGCCGTTCACGACTTTGAGGGCGATCGAACCTATAGCGAGAAACCAGGTCATAATTTTACGTTAAACGCCGACTTTGATGAAGTGGAAGCAGAAGCTTACGACGCCTTAGTAGTACCTGGGGGACGTGCGCCGGAGTACATTCGTTTAAATGAGAAGGTGCTGGATATTACCCGCCACTTTGCCGAAGCAAATAAACCTATTGCCGCAATATGCCACGGGTTGCAGGTTTTGGCTGCTGCTGGAGTCCTGGAAGGTAAGAGTTGCACGGCATATCCCGCCTGTGGCCCAGATGTGACTATGGCTGGCGGACTCTATGCTCATATTCCCGTAGATGAGGCGATGGTTGATGGCAATCTGGTGACGGCACCGGCTTGGCCCGCGCATCCCCGCTGGCTAGCTGAATTCCTCAAACTTCTGGGAACAAGGATTGAGCATCCAGAATTGGCTGCTGTCTAAATCAAAAGCCGAGTGAGGTAGAATAAAACGATTTTCTTCATAGCGTAGGGGCGGGCTTCGCCGTGAGATCTGCCGAACGGTTTTGCAGATAATTTGTGGCTAACCGACCAGAATCATGGCAAAACCCGCCCCTACAATTTATAGCAACCGCTCTCGTCGGTTAGGGCAACTCCAACTCTTACTTATTTTCCAAATCCCTTACGGAGTAACCTTTTCCCTCTTCCCTCTTCCCTCTTCCCTAGCCCCTAGCCCCTAGCCCCTAGTCCCTAGCTATACATGAAGTGGAGCAACAGTACAGCCCAAAAACCCGGTTTCTTGAAGAAACCGGGTTTTTCTATACCTCACTAACCTCAAAGAGCGGTATTACTTGACTCTGGGGCAAGGGGCGGAGGTTACTAGAAAACCGCCAGCTTCGACAATGAAGTCGTCGAAGTCGCGATCTTTTCCAGGAGGACGAACACCGTCGGGTCGCAGTACTCCGGTATCATCCCAGCTGATGCGGACGCCTTTGCGATCGCCCACCTTTCCGTCAGATAAACCACCTACAGACTGGGCAGAATCTGCATCTTGGCTACCACTAAGTTGCTCGAATCTTGTCGAGTAAAGTGTGGTTAAAAGTGTACCGTTGGGGCGAAAAACCTTTAGGTAGAAGGCATACTGAGTATTGGCATCAAACGTAAACCGCCTGATGGGATCTGGCACCGAGTTACCGGGTGTCCCCACAAAATCCCTTGATGTGCCAACGTCATCGGTGCGCGTGGAGGGATTATTAAGTTCAGATCGATCGCTAAAGTCGTCAAAGGGTTTAACTTCGGCAATCAGATCGGTCATTTCACGGGTAGCTAAGTTGATGACGCCAAAGGTTGACCTGTAATAGCCGTGGGATTCTCTGAATTCAAATTCGATCAGGGTATCCTCGTTATATTGGATACCGCGATCGGGGATGGTCATCTGAGCTTTAACTGCTGTCGAGAAGCTCCCTACAAGTCCGGCGGCGATCGCTCCCATCAGCAACTGTACCCCGGCAGCCCGATATCTCTTAAGCTTTTTCTGCATCATAGCTGTTATCACTTCTCCTCACTCACTATGGGGGCGAAACTCTACCAACTCTTAAAAGCTGGACTTATTTGTCCTACTCGTTCCAATTCGTTCCTCAAGTTGTCTCGATCATTCCTTAAGGCATTCAGCCGCTGACACGCAGCTGGATATTCGCCTGCAACTTCTTGGGGATTTCTTAAATACTGTCGGGGGCCGCCCGCACTTGGCGGTGCCGCTTCGACTGCTGCCAGACAAGCGTTATAGGCTTGTTGGGATTCATCGTTGAACCTTCTGACGCGATCGGCCAACTGGGGATCTAACCGACCGCCTCGACCACCAAATCGAGGCGCTGTGTTGTTCCAATAATTGGTTCCCGTGATATCGGGAGCGTGGTCAGCCCTGACTGGCCCAACCGTTAGCGACCCGGCAACTACAGATAGACCAACGACCCAAGCAAGGGATTTAATTGTCCGCATTTAGCACCTCCTACTTAAAACTGAAATGAAATTCCAGAGCCTAACACAAATCGAGGGTCGTCACCTCTACCGGCAAGGTCGCGCACGGCTGGGGTAATCACCCAAGGAAAGCGTTTAAACGGTGCGATCGAAAGTCCCAATGCTAGGTCTGTTCCTGTCCACTCTGTAATAAAACTGACTGGTCGGATAATGCGGAGGGCTATATTCCCAAAAAAGTTGGGGTCGTTATCACCAGCATCGATAGCACCATTCGATCGGAACTGTCCATCCCCTACACCGAGAGTGACAGAGACACGACTGAGAGGATCGCGAATAGATTCTCGCGTCCGAAAGATTTTGGTAATCACTCCATAGCGGGAATGTTCAAAATCGTTGCGACCGATATTTACAAAGCCGTTGTAGCCTGCTGCTATGGAGAAGCTATCTCCAAAGCGACGATGCACTTTGGCATTAAAGCCGCCTTCGCCAAAGTCATTTTCATCATTAAAATTTTTAAAGGCATAGGACAGTTCGACGCCCACTAATCGATCGGCATCGCCTAAACCAATCCCCACCCCAACGTTGCCATTATTGTCGTCGTCATCGTGTCGGGTGGTGTTTTGATAAGTACCGCCGATAAAGACGGTGTTTCGATCGGCCCCAAAACCTACGGGGATATAAATGCTCAGACCGGGCGAAGATTCAAATTCATCTTCTACTTCTGGTATTGCCAGTGGGGTAATTCGATCGGGCCTTGGGCACTCTCTCGCCGTTCTCTGCGCTACCTGAGTAGACCTTGCTGGGTCAGCGTTCTGTCTGGTTTGTTGACCGCAAGCAGTAGTGCGGTTTTGTGCTGGCGGAGTTACCAGCTGGTTGACATCGGCAGTAATGGATGATTCGGAAACGAAGTCGTTGGCGCGGAGTGCCTCAGCACCTGGGCCTTCTGTCAACAGTAACTCAGTCGAGCCGAGCTTTTCGGTATTTGTGGTGGATAACTGAGAAACGAGGTTATCTGTAGGTTGGGCTTTTTCTGGGAACGATCCGACTTGCCCTAAAACGTTTGTGCGATCGCTTTCTATCTCGGCAGCTAGTTGTGCTGCTAGAGTTTCCGGTGGCGCAACTGCCTCCTTCAACGCCGAGGAGAGTGCGATCGCTTGTTCTACCGGAGGAGAATGCTTACTCTGGCTGGGGTTGGCTTCTGCGCTCAGAGCCCCTGCTGCCAGAGCAGCTAACGTATAAACAGCAACAGTTGATAAACGCATAAAATGTAGTCTCACAAAACTCACACCAAAAGAGATCTTGGAAATGCCGCACCCTGAGCAAGGTTTAGCACCCAGAAAATGTCAAGGTTAGCTACCCTGATGCTTTATCCGTATATTAAAGAGCGATATGCCCACAGGCAGAAGAGCGATCGCACTCTATTGCTTACTATCGTAAACTATCTTACGACAGCTGACGCAGCCTATTTACGAGAGAAGGATAAAGCGAGTCTATCGGTAGGCGACGATTCAAACTAATACTTAGTTCCTATACACCGATCGTTATTAACTGGAACAATGCCGAAAAAACTTGGGATTGTGCTTCTTACGGCAGAAATGTCAGCCTTGCGGGTGATGTGCTAAATAGGCTCTCCATAACAATCCCTTCGCGTCCGCCGAAAAATAGACTTGCGACAGTAGGTTGCATTTCGCTTCACAAAAGCCCAACCTACAAAAAAAGGCGTTTCCAGATAGAACCTGGAAACGCGCGAAGATTGCTATTTACTACTAACTATCGATCGCTATCAGCCTCAAGAATATAGCTAGCAACTTACGTTACTACTTCTGGGAAGCTGCCAGTTGATCTTGGAACTTGCTCTTAGCTGTTTTGAAATCGGTAGCCATTTTTTCCTGCTGCTGTTCACTGAAATTGTCGCGGATTTTCGCGAACATTTCATTCTCTTCTTGCTGCACGTGGTGCATAACAGCAGCCATCAGCTGTTTAACTTCATTTTTGAAATTGGGTGAAGAGGGGCTGATAGACTTAATCTTTTCCAGCACCTGTTTCATTTCAGCTTGTTCTTTATACAGATCTTCGGTTTTTGCGTAGTAAGGACGTACTGCTGGGTAGACAACTTCCTCTTCAGCTTCCGAATGAGCGCTCAGATCTTTGTAAATCTGACCGAAATACTCTTGGAGCTTTTGAGGATCTTCAGTAGATTGAAACTGGGTGAACAGAAGATTCACCTTGGTGTGATCCATTTTGATCAGATCTTGAATGTTCATGTCGCTCTTGCTGCGGGTAACAACGCTACCAGCGACGCCTGTAAAGGCTGCAACCGCATCTTGAACCCGTGCCCAGATTCCTTGATCTGGGTCTTTGCCGGTCAGTTCGCGGGTGCCCAGAATTTCCAGGACTCCTTTGAGTTGTTCTTGGTGAGCCCGGTTCTCAAAGTTAACCGTGTTCAAAGGAGTGATAGCAGCTTCAACGTCAGCGCCAACAATTTGAGCAGCTTTGTGAATTAGCAGTCCACTCATGGTCTGCTGATGTTTGAGCAATTCATGCTGACCTACTTTCTCAAACAGAGTCAACTCTGAACCTTGCATGAGTTTCCGAGTTGACTCAATCAGTTTGGTTGTTGTATGCTTCGGCTCTCCCTTGACACCATACTGAACAATCACAGTGTCTAGAACGCCCATGTTTTTATGATCGTCTTCTAGCATATCGCGCAGGCGATCGCAAATTTCTTGATCTCCACACTCTTTTATAAGAGCTTCCTCATTCGAGATCAGTAGGTTTTGCACCGCTTTCATATCAGCCAGTTTCATGGCAATAGCAGTGCGCTTGGTGTCGTCAATAGTCGATACCATCGTTTGTTCTCCTCTATTAATCGTGTAGGTTTGCAATTGGAACCTTATACGAGAATCGCATAAGGTTCCAGTTAAGCCATCTTTCTTTTGACTGAATTATAAGTAAATTCATTTAAGTCTTAATTTATCTATAAACATGGCGAGTGTTTGCTATAATAAATATTTTAAAGTCTACCTTAAAATCTACGACAGTACTTGCATATAAGTTTCTACTTATAGATAGATAACTGATAAACATCTCCTCCATCCCTAGACAGATACGCTTTTTACAGCGATAGATTAGATTTACTCAATGAAAGGAAAAAAGGAGATAAAGAAGTGACGCCATAACAGTCTAAACTGCGGTGGTGTTGATAGAAGTCGGCTGAAATGGGAATAACCATTCCCAAGAAGTTTAGTAGGCCGAGAAAAAGGAACTATCGTCAAAATTTATCAACTTTAGAAACGATAAAAACAAGAGAGAGAAGTGTCAGTAACCCAGTCCTTTAGGACTGGGCTTGTAAGAGTAATCAAGCAAGCCGTACTGACCAGACCACTCGGTAAAACGAGTAGCCGTTATTTGAGTCACGACACCGGGCGAATGCGTAGCTAGTTCCCCGCTCTGTCGCTTGCGATTAAACAGTTTTAAGGTCACTGAAACAGTGTTGCAAGCCTAAAAAGCTCTTATAACAGGTCGAAGCTAACATAACCCCGCAAGGGAGGCTCGAAAGAGCAAAACATTATGCGTACAGAGTTGTGAGGTTTGAGATGGTAATTCTCCCATCGAAAGTGCATCACAAAAGCACACCAAATTAAACAACTCCAAGGCGGTAATGGTATCAAAATATTCAATGCGGTTAAAACCGCTTGAGTCGCTTTCCTCTCAGCCCTAAAGGGACTGAGTTTCCCGCTTACCATGAGGTTTTATGACACAAACTCCCAATGTCCCCCCGCTGATTGAAAGTGATGAGACAGATTATCGCGATAGCGGGGTAACCAGTACAGTAGCGATCGCAGGACACCCCCTGCATCCTCTCATCGTCACCTTTCCAATAGCTTTTCTGGTGGGACTAGCGGCAACCGACCTAGTATATTGGTGGACAAAGGATTTCTTCTGGGCGCGAGCTTCTTTTTGGCTGCTGGCCGCTGGGTTGGCTTCTGCCTTGGTAGCAGCACTCACCGGCATTATGGATTTTCTGAAAATTGAACGAGTCCGCAAGCGTAGCGCCGGGTGGGCGCATATGCTACTCAACGTTAGTGCGATCGTCCTTACAACTATTAACCTGATACTGCGTTGGGGCAACACCGCAGGGGCAATTTTGCCCGTAGGACTGACGATTTCGCTTCTCGTGGCTACACTTCTCGGTCTTTCGGGTTGGTACGGTGCCGAACTTGTTTACCGACATAAAGTTGCTGTGATTGGCTACGGCGACGCAAGCAGATAATTAAGTAGCCTTTTTAAGTACCTGTCTGAGAGATAATTTATTAGAACTTACGCATTTTATCGCTTGATTCACTACATCTGTAGAGTCAATTCATGAATTGACTCTACATCTGAGGGAAAAAGAGCCTAATTGCGTAAGTCCTATTGATCTCAGACAGGTTTTGGTTTTTGCTTTGAAACGAGAGATAGAAACTTAATGCTTCAAAAGGCAACTATTCGCCAACTGACTATCCTCTCGCTGATCGTTGTCACGCCGCTGGGCTTACTATCCAAATTCTACAAAGGCCCAGGCGATTGGTGGTTGAATGATTATGCAGGCGATGTTCTTTATGAAATATTCTGGTGTTTATTCGTATTTTTACTGATTCCAAAGCGCCAAGCACTGATTAAAATACCTATATGGGTATTGATCATTACTTGTATACTCGAATTTCTACAACTTTGGCATCCCCCACTTTTACAACTAATCCGATCGAGCATCTTGGGGAAATTGCTGCTGGGAACAACGTTTGCATGGTGGGATTTTCCCCACTATCTCATCGGCTGCTTCATCGGTTGGTTATGGTTGCGACTTCTTTGGAGATTTCACGACGACTAATGTTAAGCTTGTCTGTAGTCTTAAATAGGAACCCCAACCCCATGAAAAAACAGGTAAAAGTTAAACCGAATTCAAAACAGCAAAAGATTGAAGAAGCCCCAGATGGAAGCCTCACAGTACATTTGAAGTCGCCTCCAGTAGATGGTAAGGCAAATGAAGAGTTAATTAAACTGCTGGCAGAAAAATTTGACGTACCCAAATCCAAAATCAGTATCAAGACAGGGTTATCCTCAAAAAACAAGCTAGTTGAAATAGCTACTGATTCTTAAATGAGTAGCCTTTGATTGATTCCACATAATTATTGTATGACACAAACTTCAATTATGAACACCCTAAAAATATCCCTTTCTTTAATAACTTTTACCTTGCTAACTCCTGCTGTTAATGTACAAGAAGTTAAAGGTCAAGTCAACTACAATAATAATTCCCAAATAGTTAGACAACTGTTGGAAAGTAAATATTGTCCAAGCTGCGACCTCAGAAACGCTAACTTGAGATCTGCTAATCTAGTAGGCGCTAACCTCGAAGATGCCAATCTAAGTAACGTTGATTTAAGCAATGCTGACTTGAGTGGCGAATTAGTTCAATTTAGGTGCGGTAATGGCCCAGAATTAGTACCTGCAAATTTAAGTGGCGCTAACCTAAGCGGTGCCAATTTGGAGAATGCTAACCTCAAAGGTGCCAACTTGGAAAACGCCGACCTCAGAGGCGCTAATCTGAAGGGCGCTAACTTGGAAAATGCCAATCTCACAGGTGCCAATATCGACGGCGCAATTGGTATTGAACAAATAAAATCTTTTTCTAAGCAGATGATAGTACCTTTAGAAAAAATGTGGGTCGCTGTTAATAAATGTGGAAATAAGTAGGGATATTTGTTAAAATTAACAGATAAATACTCTATAAAGATATGTGTGGACGATTTAGCTTTACTCAGTCCGAGAAGATAGTAGCTGAGGTATTTCAGCTAGCCTCCGTTCCGACTCTATCGCCACGATACAACATTGCGCCAACGCAACCAGTACCGACAGTTTTAGTAGATTCCGATGATAAAAATCGGCACTTGAAAATGTTGCGTTGGGGTTTAATTCCATCCTGGGCTAAAGATATTAAAATCGGTGCTAAGCTGATTAACGCTAGGGCAGAAACCGTTGCTGAAAAGCCAGCTTTTCGGTCAGCTTTTAAGCGTCGGCGGTGCTTAATTTTAGCTGATGGATTTTATGAATGGCAAGAACAAGAAGGTAAGAAGCAACCGTTTTATTTCCGCTTGCAAGATGGAAAACCTTTTGCATTTGCTGGATTGTGGGAACGCTGGGAAAAAGGTGAGGATGAGGCGATCGCATCTTGCACGATTCTGACGACGGAATCAAACGAGTTAATGGGCCCAATTCACGACAGAATGCCAGTAATTCTCGACCCAAAAGACTACGACAAATGGCTAGATCCAGAAGTGCAAAAACCCGAATCCCTACAATCGCTTCTGCAACCATACAAATCAGAAGAGATGACCTTTTATCCTGTCACCACAAAGGTTAATAACGCCAAAACGGATAGCCCAGATTGTATCAAGAAGGTGTGAGACGATGACCGCAATGGGTGCAGAAGCGATCGCTCTCTCCCACCACCTTACCGCATTCCGTACAAAAACGCCTGGTTGCAGCAGTTTCTTCCTCTACAGAACCCATTCGCATCTCCATATTCCCCATCCGCATTTCCATATTGGGCGACATCCGCATTTCCATATCGCCGATCGGTTTCATAGGTTCCATCGGCTGCATTGGCTGCATTGGGCTTTTTTCTACCTGCTGGAGTGGTACAACCTCCGCATTACTGAGTGACGGAGATTCACTGAAACTACTGATTCCATTAGCTTGCAAACGCACAAAGCGCGAACCTTCTGTCCCCTCAATTTGCAACACAAAACCAGTCGCGCTACGGAATAAAGCAGGCGGCTTCGTCCAAGTACCCGTTTGAAAACTGCTGCTTTGGCTTTGCTGCTGTCCCGGACTGCTGCTAATCAGGGTAATTGCTGTTTGCGTACCGTTATTTTCGATGTAAACTTGTTGGCCGCTGCCCAAATCGCCTATGTAAGCCATGATGATTTTGAAGAAAAATATTAATTAATTATCATTGTATAACTATTTTACTGAATCTGCTGTTAATTTTATTATTTACTAACAATTAAACAGCTATAAACCCGTTTTGCATTGTAGATTGTTGGGCTTCAGCCCTAAAAGATTTGTGCGTTGTTGGGCTTCAGCCCTAAAAGATTTGTACGTTGTTGGGCTTCAGCCCTAAAGCGCTAAAGCGCAACAACGTACCTAATACTAGCTATCAACTTGAATTAATTAAAAAATATATTAGCACTATAATAGGATAAAAACAGAGGTTTAGTTATGCCACAACAATTGCTAAAACGACTATTCACCGTCAAAGAATATCACCTAATGGTTGATGCTGGTATTCTCAAAGAAGATGACAGAGTAGAACTTATCAAAGGAGAAATTGTTCAAATGTCACCGATTGGAAGATTTCATGCTGCTTGTGTAAAGCGATTAATCAGGCTTTTTTCTCAATTGCTAGGTGAACTAGCTATAATTGGTGCCCAAGATCCAGTAGAATTAGACGACCTCTCCGAACCACAACCAGATTTAGCATTGCTGAGAATACGCGCAGATTTTTACCAATCTGGACATCCGCAACCAGAAGATATACTATTAATTATAGAAGTAGCAGATACCACAGTTGAATCTGACCGAGAGGTAAAAATACCCCTTTATGCGAGTAGCGGTATTATGGAAGTTTGGTTGGTGAATATTCCGGCACAATGTATCGAAGTTTATCGGCAACCTTCAGCGAATGGTTATCAAAACGTACAGATATTTCAGCGCGGAAAATCAATTTTTGTAGAAGCTTTTCCCGATGTTAATTTTACAGTTGATGAAATTTTGGGATAAATAGTTTGTCGATAAATCCCGCCAGATATAGCCCGCCAGGGGTTTTAACCCCAAGCTAATAGCGAAAGTCCTCTTTAGAGGACTGGGGAAATAATTAAATTTTTGTTACCTTTATTCAGTCCACTTCAGTGGACTTTTGCTATTAGCCCGGAAATTGATTTCCGGGCGGGTGTGGACGAGACGCCTAATTAATTTGCCAACAATATCATTAATTTCCCGGCAGATGTTGGCAATACCACCAAATTAAGCAATAATAAATCTATCAGCAGATAGATGTATCTCTCCATGAACGAACAACGCCTGCAAGCCTATCTCAATCTTATCAATGCCCTGCTGAATTGTCCCAGTGGCGAAGAATCAGAGATTTTGAACGCTAACCGAGAACTGGTTGATGCTGGTTTGGTAGAGACAATGGCAAAAGAAGCAGAAATGTTGTCACAAAGGGGAGACGAAAATGCTGCTAATTACTTAATCGATGTGGCGCGTCAACTGGCGGAAGCATTGGGGTTGTCATCATCATCCCAACTTGACTTTCTGTTAACTGTATTGCAAGCCACCGCAGACAGCAACGGCGATCCGCAAGTTGTTTACCCGTTGCTGAAAGAAAACTTAGATAAAATCGATGATAAGTTGGCGGTTGTGTTGGAAGAATGGGCAACTGCTAAGTTACAGGAAGTAGAATCAGAGATAGCACAAAGTATTGCAGCAGATATTGGAAATTTCAGTAATCGGATTCAGCAGTTACCGTTAGGAAATCGGGATAGTAATTTAGAAATTGCAATTACGGGATATAACGTAGTGCTGACTGTTTATAATAGACAAGACTTTCCCAAGAATTGGGCAACGACTCAAAACAATTTGGGAAATGCTTACAGTGATCGCATCATCGGAGAGAAAGCAGAAAATATCGAATTAGCGATCAAGTGTTACCAACAAGCATTGCAAGTTCGCACCCACGAAGCTTTTCCCCAAGATTGGGCAATGACTCAAAACAATTGGGGAAATGCTTACAGTGATCGCATCCAAGGAGAAAAAGCAGAAAATATTGAATTAGCGATCGATTGTTACAAACAAGCTTTGCAAGTTCTCACCCGCGAAGCTTTACCCCAAGATTGGGCAGGAACTCAAAACAATTTGGGAACTGCTTACAGTGATCGCATCAAGGGAGAGAAAGCAGAAAATATTGAATTAGCGATCGATTGTTACCAACAAGCTTTGCAAGTTCTCACCCGCGAAGCTTTACCCAAAAATTGGGCAACAACTCAAAACAATTTGGGAACTGCTTACAGCGATCGCATCAAGGGAAAGAAAGCAGAAAATATTGAATTAGCGATCGATTGTTACCAACAAGCTTTGCAAGTTCGCACCCGCGAAGCTTTTACCCAAAACAATGCCGAAACCTTACTCAACCTCGGCATTGCTTACCAAGAATATCGACAATTCACCGCCGCCTACAACACCTTTGTATCTGCGATCGAAACCGTAGAATTATTGCGCGGCAACATAGTTTCTGGCGATGAAGTTAAACGCAAACACTCACAAGAATGGAACCAACTTTATCTCCGTATGGTAGAAGTTTGCATCGAACTCCACAACTACACTAAAGCAATCGAATACGCCGATCGCAGCAAAGCCCGCAACCTAGTCGAACTCATCGCCACCCGCGACTTATATCCCAAAGGCGAAATGCCAGAAGAAGTGCGAAATGAACTGCAACGGTTAAAGGCAGAAATCAATCTCGAAAGTCGTCGTCTCGCCAATTCAGAAACCCGGTTTCTCCAAGAAACCGGGTTTCTGGGGGAAGATACTATATATATTAATGAATTGCGGGAAAGATATAATCAGCTTTTGCCATTTAAACCAATTCAATTTAATGATATTGAAAAGTTGATCGATGAACGCACGGCGATAATTGAATGGTATATTACAAACGATAAATTTTTGGCTTTTATCATTACATCAGATCCCCCCCTAACCCCCCCTTCAAAAGGGGGGGAACAAGAATCAGAACCCCCCTTGTTAAGGGGGGCAGGGGGGATCGCAATCTGGCAATCCACCCCAAAAGACTTAGAATCATTACAAAATTGGGCAAACGAATATCTCAACGACTACACCCAACAATACCCATCCTGGCTAATCCAACTACCCCAAAGACTAACCCAACTAGCCGAAATCCTCCACATCGATGAAATATTATCCCAAATCCCCTCAAACTGCGAAAAACTCATCCTAATTCCCCATCGCTACCTACACCTGTTCCCCCTCCACGCCCTACCTCTCAAAGTCCCTCCGTCCCCAGGCGATTTAGAGGGATCGGAAGTCCCCCCGTTGCGGGGGGATTTAGGGGGTTTCCTCCTCGACAGATTCCCCAACGGCGTCAGCTACGCCCCCAATTGCCAATTACTGCAACAAGCCCAAAACCGCCAACGCCCGAATTTCCAACACCTTTTCGCCATCCAAAACCCCACCGCCGATCTCGATTACACCGATTTAGAAGTAGCCACCATCCAGCAACACTTCGATCCCAGCGACATCCTCGCCAACACCGCCGCCAAAAAAGACGCCATCTCCAACGCCCTTCTCCGCAACCCCCACTGCGCCCACTTCTCCTGTCACGGCTATTTTAATTTTGCCTCTCCCTTGCAGTCAGCCCTCCTACTGGCAGATTCCAAACAACCCGACGGCGACATCGACCTGCAAAAATGCTTTACTTTAGAAGATATCTTCACCAGCAACTTCAGCCAATGCCGCCTCGTCACCCTTTCCGCCTGCGAAACCGGATTAACAGATTTCACCACCAACAGCGATGAGTATATCGGCTTACCCAGCGGCTTTCTAGTTGCGGGTTCTCCCAGCGTTGTCAGTAGCCTGTGGCGTGTGACCGATTTGTCAACCGCATTTTTAATGATTAAATTGTATGAAAACTTACAAAGTCAGACATCCGTACCGATCGCCCTCAACCAAGCCCAAATCTGGTTGCGGAATGTCAGCAAAAAAGAATTTATACAGTGGACTAATTGCCTCAATTTAGGTAACAATTGGATAGAGGAAATCCAAGCTAAACTGGAAGTGTTCAACTTGGATGATGCACCTTTCGCCCATCCTGTTTATTGGGCTGCTTTCTGTGCCATTGGGCAATAAAACCGATCGCGCTTTATATCAAATTACCCCACGAAAATGGATCAAACTATTCCCGCTTTACTGCAAGTATTCAAATCTACTCCTACCCTTTTTCCCGCCAAAACCATGCAAGAGTTAGATATAAAACTAGCTGGTTTGGAAAACGAAAATATCCATATTGTCACTAAAGAAATCAAAGATTGGGTTAGCAAACAAACTCGCCCACTCAAAGATAACGTGACTCTATTCGCCCAATCTTTTAGAGAAATCAAAGGTGTGCGTAAAGTAGAAGCTTCGGAAGAAGAAATGTTGGTAAACCGCTTCCGAGAATTGCGAGACGCCGTGAAAAGCAAACTCAATCCGCCGCAAAGATCGCAAACTAATTCATAGGCGTTCATTGTTTATTGTTCATTGGACATCTCCAAAAATTCAAGGTGCGTTAGCTGAAACCCTTGTAGAGACGTTTCATGAAACGTCTCTACAATCTTTTTTGGAGATGTCTATTGTTCATTACTCCGATTTCTAATGGCCAATGACCAATGACCAATGGCTATATTAACATGAACCATCAAGTCTACGCCCCAAACATCCACCTGTTCGCCTACCATTTGCAGAGTGAGAAAAACCCATGTCTCCTCTACGCCAAGGTAGATGAAATTTTTGCGAAATTAAATATCCCTAACTTCAATTTGTCGCAGCGGATTGATTTGCAGAAAGAACCGGATAGGTTGCGCGTAGACTTACTCAAAGATGAAGAAATCGCCAAAAACGATAATATTTCTCCACCATTCCAAGGTAATTTTACTCTAGAGGAAAAAACGCTAAACTTTGATGGTTTCGCCTATCCGCTGCGAATTCAAGATAGCTACGCTTTAACTTTAAATATTCGCATTCCGGAAAAAGACGAGAAAGATAATGATACTGAGTATGTAGGTACGGCGCTGCTATCTCAGTTCAATCCAGATTATAGCTTGCTACCAAATTTTATCGCCAGTTCGCTTGGCCAAACTCTCCTGATTACTGCTTGGGTAGCTGAGGATAAAAGAGATTTATTTCCCGATTATTTGGAATTGGTATTTGAAGAAAGTAGCGGCAAAGATTCATATTTAACAGATTTAGCGCAAGAATGTCTGGAAGCTTTCATTACAGATCGAGAAAAACAACCTTCATTTCATCGAGAAGGAGAACTGTTTGGCAGTCCAATTTATGAATATGGTATACTTGGAGATAAAACTCCCTACCAACACATCCTCGTCTGGCTATTCTGCAATAAAGAAACTGACAAAAAATTCTCCAAATGCTATCAAGACTTAATCGATTTATTCTGTTACCGGAATAAGATAATTCAATCTTATCGCGACAGCCGACAAGTTTACAAAGCTCTCGATATCACCTACAATAAAATAGAGCAAGAAATCGATGCCGTAGAAAATATCACCACAACAGACACTTTAAGCGAAGACGATTTAAACAAGTTGCAACAAAAGCTGAAAATCCTTGCCAAATCTGCCTCCGAATACACTCGTCTGTTGCGCGACTTGGAAGAACAACGCCACACGATCGCAATTAACACCCGCAATTATGGCGAAAAGCTAAAACAAATTAAAGTTAAAATAGAAAAAGAAAACAGTTTTTGGTTTGGTAAGGATCTAGATTTTCTAGAAAGATTTCTCAGCAGCAATTGTCGTCGATTTCAGTCACAAATTAAAGCGAATTTGGGATATTTTGTGCCTGGAGAGGGATTGCTCGATCGGGCCATAGCTTCCATTCGAGGTATCGTAGAAATAGAACAAACTCGGATCGATCGCCAACGCCAAAAAGACGCACAAGAAGAACGGGATGCGATCGCCACAGCAGACAAAGCTTTACAAAACGAAATCCAAGCGATCGGTATAGCAGTTGGTGCTGGTGCGATAATGGCTTCTACATCTGGATTAATAACGCAACCTTGGCAAACACCTTCCCTTTCTCGTCCGCTTCATCCTTTCTTAATAGCTTTGTTTCTCAGCGTTATAGTTGCTGTAGCATCTGGATGGATTGTACGCCTATGGCAGAAAACAAAAGATAAACAAAACTAACTCTTAAATCGCAGGTATAGTGTGCCAGTTACCAAACCGTCCCCACACAGTAAGACTTATCAATCCTTGAAAAGCTCTCCTTGTGGTTGAATACAGAGATTTTGCAACATCCACTTAATAAACTGTCACTCAGAATTCATCTACCACAATAGGTAAATAGAATATCATGAAAACAAGCTAACAAGCAAAAAGATTTTATCCTACGATTGAGAACCTGTATGCCACAACAACAAACTGTCCCTCAAAAAGATACCGCCGCTTGGATTATTCAAGTCTGGCTTTCTTTTGCTCTTTCCGTCTCTGCAACTTCTCTCGGCATAATTTACCTCCCTGTAGATAACTGGGTAAAAGGTTATATGGGTATGGGTTTAGTTTTTTCAGTAGGCTCCACTTTTACGCTTGCCAAAACCACCAGGGATAATCATGAAGCTTCCAGACTAACAGCTAGGATTGATGAAGCTAGAGTCGAGAAAATACTCAGTGAACACCATCCTCTTAAATAGGGAATAGGGGATAGGGAAAAATATTAATTCTCCCACTCCCCCACTCCTAATTAGATAGCCGCCTCAAACCCCGCAACCAACGGTAAGGATAATAAAAAGGTACAAGCAGCGGATGTAGAATTTTGTAGCGATATTCCATATACTCGCGAGTCGGAAACAGCGTATCCCAAACAATACGCAACCGTTGACGCCAATCTTTAGCACCCGCCACATCAGCAAACAAACGCATAGCCATAATTTCGTATTGCCAAGCATAAGTTCGCACTTCTTCCCGCGATGCTTCTAAAGTAAGGAATTTCTCCAAAACATCTGCCGGAATTGGCGAATCCCATTCATCAGCTATTTGAAGCAAAATCCGCTGTAACGACATCACCAAATTGTATTCTTTTGCCTTACTTATAACCAATTCCCAATCAATTTTTTCTTGGTAAAACCTTATAACAGCCGCTATATCGTGCAACCACATCAAACTTTCACCGCCGTGATGCAGCATCAAATGAGCGCATAAATAAACCACTTGCGCTTCGCAACCCAGCACCAGCGCCGGTGCTAAATTAATCTTGGCAGGCAAAGAAGTTTCCCAAAACCAGTCAGTAGAAAACGTGCGCTGATAATATATAGGAGCTATTAGCCGCCAGTGCAAATCGATATAAATATCTACAAGTCCGCCCTTGGAAAAAATCTCTTCATTGCGGAATTCTTCAGTGAAACCAGCCTGCATTTCCACACCCACAGGTGCATATCCCAAGCCTGTCAGAATTTGTCGAGTCACTGCCAAATCTTCAGGGTGGATAAGTAAGTCTAAATCGCTCATCGGTCGTGCCGCAATATCATCATAAATCATCTCGGCTAAAGCAGCACCTTTGAGGACGATAACATCTACTCCACCAGCAGCTAGTTTGTGCAGCACATCAGCTAATTCCCTCAGCAGCAAAGTGTTGCGGCAGGCATTGTGATAATAAGCTTTGCGCCATTCCTCCTCAATCAATGGGGAAACTAAGTTTTTACCGCGCACAATATGGTATAACAGAGGAGCCAAAGCTTCTGTATGTACAATCTGGCGCAAAGCATCCCAATTAAAATTATCAGTAGCCGCTATTTCTCGCGCCGCATCCAAGGCTTTTGAATCCCAGCGTCCGCGAAGACACAACCGCAGAAAAGTGAGGAAGTCAGGGGCTAAATTGCTAACTGGTTTGCTGCATTCTGGGTTCATATAAAAAATATCGATTTTGCCAACATTCTATTCTGATTCCTGTATTTGCCTTTTCCAAGACTTAGCATAAGCGCCACCGCGAGATAATAACTCATCATGACTACCTGATTCTACAATTTCACCATCAGCCATTACGTGAATAATATCGGCACGTTTGGCGATCGTGAAGCGATGGGTGATAATAATAGCAGTGCTAGAACCTACCAATTGCCGAAACCTCTCTAACCAGTCAGCTTCCGCCCAAGAATCCATCGCGCTGGTAGGTTCATCTAGTATAATCAGAGGAGCCTGACGGAGAAAAGCTCTCGCTAGGGCAATCCGCTGCCATTCGCCGCCGCTGAGTTCTGTTCCACCTTCAAACAACTTCCCCAATAAAGTATGGTAACCTTTTGGCAAGCGATCGATAATCTCGTCAGCACCCGCAGCTTCAGCAGCAGCAGTAATTTCAGATAAACTGGGAGATGATATTAAATCCCCCATTGCAATGTTTTCGGCGACGGTGGTATTATAATCAACTGGTTGCTGAAACAGAATAGTGATGAATCGCCGCAAGTTTTGGATTGGTAAGTCTCGCAAATCTATGCCATCCAACTTGATACTACCATGCTGCGGATCGTACAAGCGGCAAAGCAATTTGAGCAGGGTAGTTTTACCAGCACCGTTGCTACCAACGATCGCTACAATCTTACCAGCAGGAATAGTAAGATTGAAGTTTTCTAAAGCATCCTTGTGGCTACCTGGATATCGGAAGGTAACTTGATGAAAGTGGATTTCCTGTTTTAAAGTTATTGGTGTCAATCTCGGTGAGGGGGAGTCTACTACTTGGGGTTGCAGTTCGAGAAACTCGAATAGGTTGCCCAAAAATAACATATTGCTGTAAACTTGACCGAGGTTTCCCAGGAGATTTCGCATCACACCTTGACCTTGATTGAAAGCCTGGTAAAATAAAGCTAAGTTTCCCAAACTCACTCGCCCCTGAAAAACTTTCCACACCATCCAAGTTAGGGCAACTGCGGTGATTAAAAGCGCGATCGCACTAGCACCCAGATTCGCAAAACTCTCATCCTTAGCCAACTTTACCCGTTCCGATCGTAACTTTCGCCGCAATCTCTGATAAGCAAATTTGAAATGTTCTCCTAATCCAAACAGCCGTAATTCAGCAGCATACTGCATTTCGGTCAGCAGCCAGTAGTAATACCAAGTGCGACGCTCATCAGCAGTATTTCGCAACCACCAATCGTAGTTTTGACTGCTGTAGCGCAAGACGACATAAAAGGCAGGCAGAGTGCTGACTAGCAGTGCAAAAGGTAACCAAATTCCAAAGCGAGTCAGCACCGCTGCCATTGCCATCAGGGTAATACTATTTTGCAGCAAATTGCCGCTATTTTCTAGTAACGCCACCGGACGAAAATAAGCATCTTGGCGAACTCGGTGCAAGCGATCGTAATATTCTGGCGATTCGTAAAAAGCAAAGTCAATCTCTATTGACTTTTCGTGAATAAGGCTGCTAATATAGTCTTTGACTAACTCTGATTGAACGGTGCGAACCCAAGTTAGTAAACTGCCAAGTACCTGAGTTAACAACAAAATACCGCCCATTAAAGCAACTAGCGTCAGAGTCGGTAATATCTTTTGCCAGTCAGCACCAGCACCTAAAGCCGCTACTAGACTATCTACCAGTTGCTGAGTTAAATAAACTGTCGCTACTGGCAATAGTCCCTGCACTACTAGCAGGATAGCCCCGGCGATCGTCCAGTTTTTAGCAGATGTCCAGACTAAGGCGAGACTTCGGGACAAATAAGGTAGTTGACTCAAACCACTTCTTAGCTTTGTCTTTATAATTCTCAAGTTTGTCATTGATAATTGGTAATTGGTAATTGGTGATATCGAATGACAAATTCGACTATTTGCTATACTTTTTAGAGATATCGCCGATCCGCGTCAAAGCCTCCTGCGAATTCCGAAAGCGACTGGGAAATTTATCCTTAACTCGATTGGCAATATCGCCTAACGCCATACCGCTACTCATAAATTCCACAATTAGTCGATCGATCTCTCCATCCTCATTAAGCGTCGGCACATAGTTAGCAGCAGTCTTACGCAGTTGTGCTGGCGAAAGTGGGATTCCAAAAAACGTAGATTGCTGAAATTTAGCTTTTACCTTCTCTGGATTATCTCCTTCTAGCACACAAGTATTCCAACGCCAAACATAGTCTTCACCAACCAAATTTGCCTGCAAAGTAACAGACACTTTATCCCCAACACGAAGAAGAACTGCCTCAGTCCAAGGAAAAAAAGCAATACTGTAGATTAATTCAGGCATCCCTGGCGCATTGGAAAAGCTTATGCCTTCTGCCAGAGTAGCATCAAACCAAACACTTAACCCGTGAGCCGTTCCACTTCTCGCCACATCCCAATTTATTTCGGCACTAATATCGGGACTTTCGATCGTAGTATAATCTAATATTGCCCAAGATTGCGGTGTCGTTAAAAGTTGTGCTGGTGCTACCCAACCTTTACTCCAAATATTAGTTACAATTTGTCGTGCCGCCTTCATATCAAATCCATATTCGCTATCATCCCAAGCCGATACGATCCGATTGTACAAATGGGGTACTTCCACGACAGCCGCCCACAAAGTATCGCGCTGGGGAATCATTATTCCACCGGGCGCAAGCAACCGTTTTCTAGCATCAACAATAGATGGTATGTGCTGTTTAAAAAGTGGCAATACGCCGCGTATATCTGAGATTACTACATCAGCTAATTCCGGCAATTCTACCTGGCTTGATAGTTTTTGGATAAGCTGAATCCGGTCAGCATAGCCATTTACATACGCAATTTCTCTTGCGACTTGAATAGTATCGCTAGGTTCAATAGCATAAACTTTTTTAGCACCAAACTGACAAGCAAGCAAGGCAAAAATTCCTGTACCCGTCCCAATATCGACTACCACTGAGTCCGGTTTTACAGCTTGGCGCAGTGCTTTGACGTAGGCATCCATTCGCCCCTTGTCCGCAATCATGCTACCATATCCGAGAATACTATACATTAGACATCTCCAAAAAATAAATTATGGCTCACTGTTCGGGGCAGGGCGAAGCATTTGGGATATCCAGATCTCTAATTTTTCCGTCAAATTCTCCCCCAAATGCTTCGCCCCTACAAAATACTACAAATCAATACAATGTTTTCTGGAGATGTCTATTGGTAATTGATGATTGGTAATTACTCATTTTGCATTCGCGATCGCCTGAAAATCCTCTAAGATCAGATCGCAGAGTTTTGATAGATAGGCTGGATCTGCGTGAGGCGTGACTCGCCGCAATGGGAGTTTATTCACAACTCGACTCAACAAGTCAAATTCTTGGCCGCGCATTGATTTATCTATTAAAGTGCTTGCATAGGTGTTTGCCACTAAACTAATTAAACCAGTATGGGCAGACACTGTTCCAATGAAGGGTGCAGCAGGAGAGGTAATGCGATCGCTCAGTATATAAATAGCACCCAAAGGCAGCGGTGAAGGCTGAAATTGCAACCCGTAACGAGAATCGAGATATCGTTTATTCCAGTTTGGCGTTAGCAGGGGCAAGCTATCCGGCGAACCGTATAAAGCTTTTACTGACTCCCCCCACAGTCGCAAACGCGGATAAGCAGGCTGGACACTCAACCCAGTATTCCCATCTAACAGCGCCACTACATCGTCGGCTAAAATAGCAAAACCAGCTTTAGCGAAAGCCGCTGCCGTTGTAGATTTACCCGCACCGCTTTGGCCAATTATAGCCAAACACTTATCCCCAACTGCCACAGCACTGGCGTGCAGACAAGTAACACCCCGCAAACGCAGCAGGAACCCTATTATTGGCCCCAAAAGGTAAGTTGCCGTATCTTCCAGCGTTAAATTATCGGGCCAAGTCGCCCAAATTTCCGTCCCTGCGCGGTTAATAATGAACTGAGTGCGATCGCTATATAAAACTCGAAAGTAAGCGCCATCTCTCAATTTCCACGCCCTCATAACAGGCATTGAGCGATCGTCTCGATACGAGCTAACGTACCATACTTGTTGCTTCTCTTCTGGAATTTCCTCCAGCCAAAGCGGCAACAAATGCAGCCACACTTGCACATCCACTACAGGTATAGCTTGTAAAGCTACTAAGCCTGGGATGAATTGATTAGAAGCCAGACCCAGACCAAATGCAAAGTAGAGAAATGACACCTTATTATTGAGGGCAATGCGGTTGCTATAACGAAGCAGTCAAAGTTGCCATTATTTGGGCCAGAAATTAGACAGATGGCATTCAAACTCTGAGATCCCAGTTATCCAATCTAAGCTTTACTCTTAGCTGGGCCGTTTGGATTATCTAGTGTTGGCCCAGCAGTGCTAGTGGACATTGTAAGTTCGCGGATGTCGCCATAGACAAACAGTTTAGGGCTGCGATAAACCTGTTTTTCAGATTTATTGGTGTTTGGCTTCATGCTTTCTGAGTGCATAGTTTCTCTCCTGTATCAATTTGATTTTGATTGTTTTCCAAATTTTGCAACCAGAGATCGAGATTTAGCGGACGTAGGTTGAGCCATACTTCACTTATATGCGAGTTTATTTCGGAAATCAGCCCTACAGCATCTCGATTCACATATTCAGCCAACTCTGATGTAGGCTTAAATTGCTCCATCCATTGGCCTCTCGGTTGCTGCAAAAGTTCCCGCAAAGGGTCGCCAACTAGAGGCGTCTTAGGACGCAGACGCACCGATTCCGGTAAAATCCCTGCCATCGCCACCCGCACCAGTTCCTTATGCAAAAACCAAGGTACTGGCGGAATTGCTAATAAGTAATTTACCAGACGCAGATCGAAAAACGGATACCGCACCTCTACAGGAATACCAGTTACTCCTGGATCTCGGCTTTCAAAAAGGTACGGCCACAATGGTGCTGTAAGCTGTTCGTATGCCTCTGGGCGGATAGGGTGAATTGGCGCTGACTCGCCAGTCAGTTTTTCCCAGCGTTGGTGTAAATTAAGACTTTGTGATAATTCTTTGCTTATCCAACTGGGATAGGGAGGTCGCCAGGAACTAATTCCCAGCCAACGTTTCACTTGCGATCGCAAACCCGGTTGCGGTAGGCGACCGTGAGACAATACGTACTGCACTAACTCTGCCCCCAAACTTAGAAATTGCAGGTTTTTCACCAAATAGGCAAAGTAAAAGTACGCTCCCCTAGAATATAAAACAGGATCGCCGCCATTGCCATCCAGCACCACCCGCGAATGGGTAGCAATTTGCTTAAATTGATCGACTGAAAAGGCTAAGAAGGAAACATCGGTAGGTTCTGGACGCCGCAGTAAGGGTTGTTCCCACCTTTCAAACAGGGTGTAGTCGTCTGCGACTAGATAATGAATGGGAATACCCAAAGCTTCTGCCGCCAGTCCAGAATAATAACGTTCTCGATCCGGAATCAAGCGATCGAACACTGTGGTGTAAGCTCTAAGGTCAAAAGCTTTGGACTGTTTCGATAATGCTTCTTTTGCTGTCGCTGCTATAGTTGTCGAGTCGAGTCCTCCACTCATAAAAACGCCTACGCTGTCACTGCGAAGTCTATCTTCTACAGCCACACCCAATAGTTCTTTGAAACGATCCACATAATCGCTTGCTTTTTTGTACCGGATATGCCCATCTACAGGCAGCGTCCAGTAACGTTTGGATTGTAGCGTTTCTCGTGACAAAGTTAAACAGTGTGCGGGAGGTAGACGCTGAATATCTGCAAAAGTAGTTGTATCTATCTCTTGGTTATAACCAAACAGCAGAAAATCCGCAATAGCCAGATCGTTTAACTCATCCGAAACTTGTGGGTGAATTCTTACGCCATTTAGCGTATTGCTAAAAATCAGGCTATTCCCTACACGAGCATAGTAAAACGGTTTTACCCCAAAATGATCTCTGGCGCAAAATAACCGCTGCACTCTTGAGTCCCAAATGGCAAAAGCAAAATCTCCCAACAGGTGTTTAACGCAGTCTTCTTCCCAAACCTGATAAGCGCGGAGGATAAGTTCTACATCCGTTACCGTTTTAAGATCGATACTCCCGTTCAACTTTTCAACCAGTTCTGCTCTACCATCAATGCGTGCATCAGCAGTAATCCACACCTCACCATCAAGACTACAGGGTTGCTGTTCCCGTAGCGATTCTGATGTTGTACGCAGCAGCGCGTGACCAAATCCTACATTACCATCAACCCAAATGTCTCGATCGTCCGGCCCTCGATAGGCCATGAATTCAGTCATTTGCTGCAACATCTGTCGGTCAACTGTAGCACCGTCCAAATTGATTATACCGACGATGCCGCTCATAACGATTTCACTCCCACTGGCCCGATCGCACCCGCAAAAGGCGCAAAACGCTCCTCAACATCACTACTGTCATTTAAAACATCACCCTCGTACTCCACCCAAGCATGAGCCTCCAGGCTGCCGTCCTGTTTGCGTACTCCTATACGCAGGTCGCTTTCAATACCTTGACAGCGCAGTAACCACAAGAGAACTAGAGACTTTTGCAGGCAGTTAGGGCGATATAAACCCCGGTTACTTGCTAGCGATACCATGCGTGTAATTACGTAAATATCTTTTTTTATCGGTTCTGAATAATACCATTTCTTGTTGGGAAATGCGATCGCAGCATACAGGCGTCGAAACCCAAACAGTTTTATACAAACAGCCGTCAGCGGCAGCAGCAGTAGCGATCGAACCAGCAGATTTAGCTCTGACAAAGAAAGTTTTTTTAACTTGCGCCAACTATTGACTGCTGACATTTACCAATCCATGCTCCACCAGCTGTTCGATCAAGTGATACAAGTCCCCTCGTAGCTGTTCTGCATCTACATCATATTCGGATAGTAAAGATTCGTAGGCATCCTGTATCATATCGCAACTAGAAAGAGCCGCCCACATACGGGTGCCTACCTCATCCAAGCCAAAATAACGTTCGCTCTTAAGATTGAGAATAACCGATTCGCCGTCCAGTTCCCGAACCAAAACATCTACTGGCACTAAAATTCGCATTGCAAAGGAAAGTGTCAAAATTTGCCTAACCTCCCAGATAAATAGGAATTTCCAACGATATCTTAGCCATGATACCAAATCCGCAACGATTACCGCCTTTATGTCTATAGTAGAGACGTTTCATGAAACGTCTCTACAATGTTTAGGCCAAAAATTAAAGGGGATAACAAACCCGGATTTGGTATGATGGCTTAAAATGCCAACACTCATAAAAATAGAGGCTGTATGTAGCAGCCCCTCTCAGAATTAAGGGTATCAGACTGAATAAGGAATAAATCTTCCCTGTATCCATGTTGTACCGCCTTTATTTGCGGTTTGCCTTCCCTTTTTGCTGACGGCGTTTGGTAGTAAGCAGTGCGCGATCGATCGGAAATCCCACAACTGGCGGTATTACTTGATACTCCCGCTCTGCTTCCAGATTTTTCAGTTCTGTGTAGTCTACCCAGTGGATGCAATCGACCGGACAAGTATCGATCGCTTCTTGAATCAACTCCTCCCCATCGCCATCCTGCCGAACCACACGAGAACGACCATAATCGGGTTCTATGTAGAAGGTGTTACGGGCGACGTGAGCGCAATGCTTACAGCCGATGCAAGTAATCTCATCTACATAAACCCCCTTCTGCCGCAGCGACCCGCCCAGTTCTGGCTCAAAACCCGATCGCTCTGGCGCATCTCGAAAGAAACCACCCAGTTCTGGTTCCAAACCAGACCTTGTGGAAGCTGGCGAGACGCCAGCCAGATTTTTGTCTTCCATTGGGAGACAAAAATCTGTGGGATCATTTGCTGGTAAGCCCGAAAAGTCGGACATCAGTTCCTCCAGCGTTGCACTACCAATCGGATCGAACCATCTTCATTTTGTTGTTGTTCAGCAACTTGGAAACCTTGCTTAGCGGTTTCCTTCATGACAGTCTGGAAAGCATAACGCTGAGTCACCTTGCTCAGGAACCTATCCACAGACGACGCTTGCTGCCAAAACTGCAAGTCCGCAACTAATTCGTACTCATTACCGTTCCAGCTAAAACCGATGTCGTAACCGTTGTTTTGCTCGATCGCAATTTCGGCATTAACAGCTTGACCCCGATAGCCCCGCACCGGGCAAGGGCCTTCTTTCCAGTCAATCCCTAAATCTGTCAAAGCAGCTTGCAGAGAGGCAAGATTACGGATCTGAGTTTTGATTTGGCTAAAGTGTGACATATTATCCTCTGGTGACTAAATTGTAGATTGATAAAAAATTACCACTCGCTAAAAGTGGCTTGCGCTGTCGCTGTTGCAGGCTGTTGCAGCACAGCCGCGAAATATTCCGAGGTCTGCTCTTGGCTGAGTACCTGCCCGAGCTGAGCTTCAATAGCAGCAGTCACCTCAGCACACGAGTAGCCAACAATGCCAGTAACTTTTTCTTTTACCCGACCATCGGGATAAATTACAAACTCTAGTGTCTCCATGCTCTTAACTGAACCCGAAAGACTTTTTGACCTGGGCGATCTCGTAGCAGGCTCTAGCCTTCGCAAGAAGGCGATTCTGCATCAAGATCCTAACTAGCTTCTCTTTAATTCACTTTACCCATTGGCGCTAAAATGAATCAAAACTTAACACAACTTATTAATTAAGCGATTAAGTCCTCAATTATTTGTCAGTTTCCCTTAACTTGCCACAGCCGTCAAGATACCTGGGGGGATAAAATCCGGTGGTCGCAAGCTGGTGTTTGTCGTGGATTACCAGGGTTTCGCCTCAGTTCGGTGTTTCAGGGCGGAAATAACCCTGGATAATTAAAGATTGTCTTAATTAAGGTCAGGCGCTATGAGTGCAGAGCAAGTCAGAAGTCCGATTCGCGTGGGAGTGCTGGGTTTTGGCGGTTTGGGACAAGCGGCCAGCAGAGTACTCGCGCCCAAAGGAGAAATGATCTGGGTGGCGGCAGCAGATCGAGAAGGCTATGCTTATGTCAGTGAGGGGTTAAATCCCAATGTCTGTATTGCAGCTTACCAATCTCATGGTTCTCTGGGATATGTAGAACCAGGAGGTACTTTAAGCGATCGCAGTATTCACGATTTAATCAAACAAGCATCTGTAGATGGCTATTTCTTAGCCTTGCCCAACCTGCCAAATACTTTTATCACTTCTGTAGTGAGTCAGTTTATTGAATCTGGTTGGCAAGGAGTATTGGTCGATGCCATAAAACGCACCAGTGCCGTCGAGCAGCTTCTCGGATTAAAACAGGCGCTTGCAGCTGCTGGAATTACTTACATGACAGGTTGTGGAGCCACGCCGGGACTGTTAACGGCAGCAGCTGCCCTAGCAGCCCAGAGTTACGCAGAAATTCACAGCGTCAAAATTACTTTTGGTGTCGGAATTGCCAACTGGGAGGCTTACCGCTCTACCATCCGCGAGGATATTGCCCATCTACCCGGTTATAGCGTCGAAAGAGCAAGATCGATGACAGATAAGGAAGTGGAAGCACTGCTCGATCGCACAAATGGTATACTGACACTGGAAAATATGGAACACGCCGACGATCTGATCTTAGAACTGGCGGGAATTTGCTCTAGCAGCTGCGTACAAGTAGGCGGCGTAGTCGATACCCGCAATCCCAAAAAGCCCCTCAGCACTAACGTCCAGGTCACAGGTCGCACCTTTGAAGGCAAAATTTCAACCCATACCTTCACCCTGGGAGACGAAACCAGCATGGCAGCAAATGTATGCGGCCCAGCATTTGGTTATCTCAAAGCAGGCATAGCTTTGCATCGACGCGGCATTTACGGTTTGTTTACAGCCGCAGAAATTATGCCCCAGTTCGTGAAATAGAGACTAGAGCGTCGGGGCTAGGGACTAGGGGAAGAGGGGTCGAGCGGGAAGTTCCCTAGTGCGTGTTTTCAAACCCCTCGATCCCCCCGGCTCGAAAAATCTGTTCGACTGTCAAGTTCAACTCTGGAAAAGCCAGCGACTCAACCCTCTCGCTTTCCCTAAACTGTTTGACCTGATACTCTTCGTCTACCAGTTGATAAACTGAGAGGGTGGGTTGTTTGGGATTGCCGATAAACTTGCGGCCACCCAAACCGAGGTAGTCCACAATCCAGTATTCGGAGATGCCCATTTCCTCATAGTCGGAAGCTTTCAAAAAATAATCATCCCGCCAGTTCGTGCTGACGACCTCTACAGCCAATCGCACCGATGCCCCCATCGTGATGATAGATTCTTTCTTCCAACGCGATTCGTTTAAGAGCGCGGTTCGGTCTAGGACAATTACATCTGGCTTATAACCTGATTCGTTACGAGCGGGTTTAAGTAGGCAATCACCGGGGATGGAGTAAGGCAATTGCAGTCGTCTGATTTCAAAATTGATTTCACCGGAGATGAAACCTGTAATGTCGGAATGGTCGCCAGTTCCTAAAGACATTTCCACAATTACTCCGTTGTGTAGTTCGTAACTGGGGACAGAGTTCTCTGGATACCAGGCCACGAACTCATCAAACGTGACTGTTTTGGGTATGGCTTGGAGCATTGATGTTTTCCTTATCCATACTGTGCGTATGCTTGACCGCCACAAGGAGATCCCCCTAAATCCCCCTTTTTAAGGGGGACTTCGATCCCAAAAGTCAAAAAAAAGAGTAGATTTTTCAATTCTTTCTTTTGACTTTTGACTTTTGCTACGCTGGTGGACTTTCGGTAGACAAGGTGGATGGGATTTCTTCCTCGTCGATAACGGAGTCTAGAGTTTGAACTACAAAAGGTAGATATGCTCCAGCTAATCCCCGTTTAATCCTTTCCGGCGTCTGGGCAAAAACAACAAACAGGGGATGGATGTTTTCCGCCTCCTCGTTCAGCACGTGCTTGTAGCGGGGGGGCATCACCCACTCATAGCTTTTGTGAAGGTACACCTGCGTTTGTCGCCAGCGACTGAGCAAATCGGAAAAATCTTCCTGCGGGCGATGGATGAACACCATAATTTCCACCCCTGTTTTAATTTTCCATTCGGGGTCGCACATTAAAATGGCTACATCACAGGGCAAACAAACAGCCTCTTTGGTAGCAGTAATAACACCACTATTCTTTGCCGATGATACTGTCTGGTTAAGTAGCACAATTGGCAAAGGAATGGTAATAACGCTTTGATCCGGTCGTCGCAGACTGGGGATCAGCTCTAGATAGGGACGGTGCTGCTTCAGAAGCGCGATCGCTCCCATCTGGTTGCTGTACTCTGCTAGTAGTGCTTCGTAGTGAGATGGTTTAACAGACATTATCCTGAAGAAGGGGCTAGGAAAGTCAAAAGTCACTCATTCAAAAGTCAAAAGAAAAAAAGGTTTCACTTTTTTAAACTCAACCCACAGAGAGATTAACTAAATTTATCTCCTTAAGTGTTAGAGAACCAAAAATTTTTCATTCTTAGCCGATACCGTCCATCACTTTGAACATGGGGAGATACATCGAGAGCAAAATCATCCCTACCATTCCGGCGATACCGACCATCATTAGCGGTTCCAGCATACTGGTAAGACCTTTCACCGCTTGTTCTACTTCATCTTCATAAAAATCCGCCAGTTTCAGCAGCATTTTGTCAAGTTCTCCCGTTTCTTCACCAATGCTCATCATTTGAATAGCCAAGGTGGGGAAAACATTCGCTTTTTGCAAAGCAATACTGATCATACCGCCCTCTTGCACTTCTGTTCGAGCTGCCTCAATAGCATTACCAATGACCACATTACCAGCGGTATCTCTCACAATTTCCATCGATGTGAGCATCGGCACCCCAGAGCGGGTCAACATCCCAAAAATACGGCAAAAGCGAGCCACCGCCGTTGTTCTAATCAGCTCTCCGACGATCGGCAACTTCAACATCATGCTATCTATTTGCAGGCAACCAGCCGGAGTTTTGTAGTACTGCTTATAGGCAAAGATAGCGCCAATTATGCCAGCGATACCAAAAAATATGTTGAAATTTCTTTCTCCCTCCGGCAGGGTCGGTCCGCGCAAAAATTTACTGATGCCCAGCATGAATTGGGTAAGTAGAGGCAATTCCAGGCCAAGATCCACGAATATCTTGGCAAAGATTGGTAAGAGAAAAGTTGTCATCGCGATAAAGATCACGACGGCTAAACCACCCACCATTTTCGGGTAAGCCGATGCTGACTTGATCTGGTTTTGAAGTCGAGCCGAATCTTCTAGAATTTTCGCAACCCGGTTGAGTACTTCATCAAGAACACCACCAATTTCTCCAGAGTCCACCATTGAGGTATAGAGATTGTCAAAGCAGTTCGGATGTTTACGCATCGCTTCTGCGAGGCTGACGCCCTCATTCACATCAGCACTAATTTTCATCAAAGCTTTTTTGAGCTTGGGATTGGTGCATTGATCGCTCAACACGCCGAGGCATCTGACCATCGGTACGCCTGCATTAAACATGGCCGCGAATTGGCGGGAAAACATCGCCATTTCCTTGACCGTGATCTTGGCAAACATACTCGCAAAATCAGGCATTTCAAAGCCTTTAGATTCCTTAAGGTCTTGAAATGCAAGACCTTTCTTCATCAGCTTCTCCCTAGCTTCAGCCAAGGAGTTTGCTTCGACCTTCTCAGTTTTTTTAGAATCCCGAACTGTGGCAACGTAAGTAGGCATAATTCATACCAAAGATTAAAAGCTGTTTTTTTATACCAAGTTGCAGCCGTGTTGCGTAATTTTGTTTGTTGTTTGTGGTTAGTGGTTCATTGATATGAACCACTAACCATAAATCCTAAGAATTACGATTTATAACCGTGCTGGTTGGTATTAGTCGTTGTAACTGAGTGATAGAGTCAGGACTTACTAACTAACCAAGTTTTGCCCCCCTTTGCCCCTTGCCCCTTGCCCCCAAATCTGGGGGCCTCCCTCCTCATTCCCCCCAGATTTGGGGGGCTAGGGGGGAGAAAAGCGTAAGTCCTAAGAGTGCAGGCAAGAACGATTGTCGTAGAGGAGGTTTTATAGTAATTAGGCTAGAAAGAATGCAGGCATTTTTTTTTACTGCCTGCATTGTGTTGCCTAGTGCGCTGCTACTTTTTGCCCCGGGCCTCCAATTGCTGCCGGTCCAATCAGGCGTTGCAATTCATCAGGTTTAGAAGATTTTGACATGGCTGAATCGTAAGAAATCTTGCCCTCTTTATATGCCGCCGCAAGTGCCATTTCCATTGTCAGCATACCCAATTTACCGCCTGTTTGGATAGCCGAGTAAATTTGAGAAGTTTTTCCTTCTCGGATCAGGTTAGAAATACCTGCAGTCACCACCATAATTTCCTGAACGCAAACCCGACCGCCGCCAATTTTGGGCACCAAGTTTTGAGAGCAAACTGCTACCAAAGAGTTAGACAGCTGCGATCGAACTTGGGGTTGTTGAATCGGGGGGAATACGTCTAGCATCCGGTCTATTGTCGCCGACGCTGAGTTGGTGTGCAGCGTACCAAAAACCATGTGGCCTGTTTCTGCTGCTGAAATTGCCAGTCCGATCGTCTCCAGGTCGCGCATTTCCCCTACCAGGATAACGTCAGGGTCTTGACGCAGTGCCCCTTTGAGGGCGTTGGCAAAGCTCTTGGTGTCTTCGCCTTTTTGCCGTTGGTGAATCAGGCTTTTGATATTAGGGAAAACATATTCGATCGGATCTTCCACTGTGAGAATGTGTTCGCCCCGCGTCCGGTTGATCAAATCGATCAGAGCCGCCATTGTGGTGGTTTTTCCAGAACCAGTTTGACCCGTCACTAACAACATTCCCCTAGGCCGTTCTGTCAGTTCCCGCAGTATCATTGGCGTTCCCAGCTTATCGGCATCGGGAATTTTAGAAGACAACGCTCGCAAGCAAGAAGCCCAGCAACCGCGTTCGCGGTAAACGTTGACGCGGAAACGAGCTAATCCCTTAACTCCATAGGCACAGTCTAACTCCCAGTTTTGCTCCAAGTCTTTGCGCTGACCGTTATTCAACATACTGAATATCAGTCGCTGACAGTCGTCCGAATTCAGAACTTCGCCGAATTGGGTCTGAGGTGTGAGTTTCCCACTGATCCGGAAAAAGATAGGCGATCCTGCTTGGATGTGCATATCTGAGCCGCCTTGCTCGATCAGGGACTCCATTACGTCTTCAATCATCATATCCATCGAGCTGTCTCCTTTAACGTATTTGTCAGTGTGTTAGTTGTTAGCGGTCATCGGTCATTAGTCATTCGCCACAGATTCTCCACAAATGACAAGCGTGACTATTACTCATCAACAAAGCGGGGTGTCAGACAGTAGGGACACTCCAGCCATTCTGGTTGCGCTTCGGCACTGCAAACGCGACAAGTCAGAGAACTCTTGCGTTTTGCTTTCAATTCTGCTTCTAGACCCTTGTCGGTAAAAGTTACCCGCTCAACTTCTTCAAAGGTGGTAGCACCCAGGCGCACGAGGTTTAAGCTATAAGCTAGCAATGTCACCATCCCTTCTTCCACCGCTGCTTCTTTAATCCGCTCGGTGGGAGCGCCTTGGCTGATTAAGTTTTGCAGTCGTTCTGTTACCTTCAGAACTTCATAAACACCGCAACGGCCTTTGTAGCCCCCCCCATTGCATTTAGGACATATCGTGTCAGCTTCAATTGCGGCCTTTCTTTGGTCTGCTGTTAAAGTATTGGCTTTGTAGAAACTGACTTCCAGTTCGCGGGCAGCGGACAGACCAAATTTGGCGAGTTCTTCCGGGGTTGGGGTGTAGTTAATGCGGCATTCCGAACAAACGCGCCGCATCAAGCGTTGAGCGCAGACACCTAGCAAGGCACCGGACACCATGAAGGGTTCAACGCCCATTTCATCTAACCGCGCGATCGCACCAGCAGCGTCGTTGGTGTGCAGCGTGGTCAACACCAAGTGACCCGTTAACGCCGCTTCAATCGCCGTTTTTGCCGTTTCTTTATCTCGCGTTTCACCCACCAGAATCACATCCGGATCTTGCCGCAAGAACGCCCGCAGCAGATTGGAAAAGTCCAGACCTTTTTCCCGAATCACCTGACACTGAGTAATGCCGCCCAATGCGTACTCAATAGGGTCTTCAGCCGTACTGATATTCACCCCAGGATCGTTGCGTTCTGCCAAAATTGAGTACAAGGTGGTTGACTTACCAGAACCCGTTGGCCCTGTCACCAAAATCAGTCCGAACGGACGGCTAGCCATTTCTCTAACCATTGCTAGCGCATCTGGATCGCTAATTAATTTATCCAAACCCAGCTGGGTGGACGAGTTATCCAAAATCCGCAATACGATCTTCTCGCCATAGCGGGAAGGCAGACAGTTGACCCGGAAGTCCACCGTGCGTCCCTGAAAGACCCGGCGAATCCGACCATCTTGAGCTTGACGGCGTTCCGCCACGTCCATATTGGCAATAATTTTGAAACGAGAGGTAATCGCTGGGATGACTTTTTTAGGCAGGGGTGGAAAAGGTTCTTGCAGAACCCCATCTTTACGCATCCGAATCCGCAGAAATTCTTCTTGAGGTTCCACATGGATGTCCGAAACCCCCTCGGTCAAAGCTTTTGCCAAGATTTTGTTGACCGTTTTGACAACCGGAGCTGACTCGGCTTCCCCCAAAGCCGCATCCAAGTCCATATCCTCATCTAGAGGCGCATCATCAATATCGGCGTTCTCGAATTCCCCATCGTCGAGATTGAGTTTTTTGTCGCGGTCTTCAGCAGCACGTTTGGCTAGCTTTTGAGCCTGTTCGTCCAAGTACTGAGTGATTAGCTGCTCGTAGTCTTCGCGCGTAATCACCATACGCTGTAACCCAAGACCTTGAGGCCGCAGGATACGGTTAAGATCGTCGAGTGCTTCTAGGTCGTCGGGATTGACCATCGCCACCAAAACACTAGGCGGAGTCGTTTCGTGCTTGGATAGGGGTACTAAACGATAGCGACGACAGATATCAATGGGAATCAGGGTGTCAATCAGTTCGCCGAGATGATTGGCCTGAACTTGAGTAATTTCCGGATCGAGGCATTCAACGCCGAAAAGGATTTTTAGTTCAAATAGCTGTTGTTTTTTGTACTGGCGCAGTAAATCTGCTGGCAGCTGTCGTCCTGTGATCGACTCTAGTACTTCTGTCAGCGGTCTGCCTGACTGGCGACTTTCAATCATCGCCTTTTTCATATCGTCTGGATTAATATAGCCAGACTGAATTAGCTTGTTGCCGAAGGGTGAGAAATTTAGGGCAATCAGGCTGGTGCTGCGTCGCGGGGATGATGAGGAGTTAGTCATATCCGATCGGTGAAGCTCTCCTTATAAAGTATTCCCAAAAATCTTTGGCAAAATTGCACAGATAAAAATATCTGGCGCTGAATGGGGGTGAGCAGACTTTTTTTGTTTAGTACCCGTCCTGGGCAGCAGGCTCTACAAAAATTCGAGCGGGCAACCCGCCCGCTCTGCGGAATCCGAGAAATTTTTTACTTTGTATTCTAGTTGACACTCCTCGCGAAGACGCGACGAGGATTCTTTAAAAGGAGATATCCATTGTTGGACATTGCTCGTACCACAACTTCCAGAATCGTAGTTACTCGAATTCCAGTGTCATGCAATGCGCGGTGCCAATCGCGGCTACTCTCTCCGCCATTTCTGGCATTGAGGCTACTTTTAATATGCTTGCTTCACTCGCTTAAAGTCCTTGCTCGTGAGGGCTGAGTCTAGAGTGCATTGCACCAAACAGACCATTTCGGACTGTCGTCTTTTAACTAGATGTCCCACCACTGGGTGTCTCACCCACCTTTAAGGTCTTTGTGGCTAACTTAATTGTAATCTTACCCCACAAAATGCAAAGCCGTGCTAGAAGCACGGGGTTTCCAACCCAATTTTCTGATGATAGCTTTTACAGAATTGGCATCCACCCTCACCACACCGCAAGCGATTGCGTCGTTAATTTGTTGGTGAACTCTGCCAATCTTCTGGTTTATTTTCTGGGCTGGATTTCGGTTTGTGGAAGAGAACGGATGAATTCTCGCAGAACGTCGCTTTGAGAGCGTTGGGTTTGCTGGCAGTAGTATCGAAGTCTTTGCTTCTCTTCCCCAGTTGCTTGAAAGTTAATCCAAACACCGTTTTTGCGTGGCATTGTATCGCTCTGATAACTACTAAGTTGCTACTACGATTTTAGCCAGAGCGGTAACGTTTCTGAACGTTACCGCTCTGGCTGCACTGGCTTGGGCCCAATTGCAGGCGGGGAGAATCTAGCAAAAATATGAGATGACCATCACTTTCAAGGCTATTTAGCGTAAAATTTAAGCTTAGGGAATCAAGGAATCCATAGGCTTACGCTCCCTTTAGGAGGATGGCGCAAGCTATCTTAACTATCGGTCAGCGGTTAAAAAGCGGTGCCGAATTGGGCAAACAAATATTTGTACAGGCTATCCAGCGCCTCACACAGATAAAGTAAAGTAAAAGGGGGAGCTAGCGCAAAAATTACACAAACTGGGTCGCTCTCGCTAGCAGTCTCTTAACCGGGATAAATATAAGATGATTGACGAAGTTAAGCAGACAGGTAAAACTGAAAACCTAACTCAGGACGCTCCTGAGGAAATCGCCAGGGATACAGCCGAGATGGACTTCCAGGCAGAATCCGGTTTCTTTTCTGAGGAAGCCGGTGTTGACGAAAATTCCCAAGCAGATGTAGAAGCGGAGGCGGATACTTCTGTTCGGGAGGAAATGGAAGCTGAAATAGCGGCGCTGGAGCAGGAAGTTGAAACACAGAAAGCTCAGCTGGACGATCGCACAAACCAATATATGCGGATTGCGGCTGACTTTGAAAACTTCCGCAAGCGGACGCAGAAAGAAAAGGAAGAGTTGGAACTGCAGATAAAATGCGCCACAATTACTGAATTACTGGCAGTGGTCGATAATTTTGAACGGGCGCAGTCGCAGATTAAGACTCAAACCGAACAGGAGAAAAACATTCACAAGAGCTATCAGAGCGTTTACAAACTATTGGTAAGCAGCCTGAAACGCCTTGGGGTATCTCCGATGCGTCCGAAGGGGAAAGAGTTTGACCCCAACCTTCACGAAGCTGTGGGAACAGAACAAACAGATGAATATCCAGAAGGAACCGTGACTGAGGAGTTGATGCCCGGTTATTACCTGGGAGAGCGAGTCCTGCGTCACGCTATGGTTAAAGTTGCTGCTGCTCCTGAACCCGTGGTAACCTCAGAGGAAAGTCAGCCGACCTCATCGGAAAGTTGATTGGTACTGACGATTTGAGATTTTAGAGAAAATCCAAAATTCAAAAACCATCAACAAAAGCATCCACCACACTGCCGCGATCTATGGGAAAAGTCATTGGCATCGACCTGGGCACCACGAATAGTTGTGTCGCCTTTCTAGAAGGCGGGCAACCCGTGGTGATCCCCAACTCGGAAGGAGGGCGAACGACGCCCAGCATAGTGGGATTTGGCAAAGCGGACGAACGCTTGGTCGGTCAGCTGGCGAAGCGGCAAGCAGTAATGAATGCTGAAAATACAATTTACAGCATCAAACGCTTTATAGGCCGACGCTGGGAGGACACGGAAATGGAGCGATCGCAAGTTCCCTACACCGGCGTCAGAGGCAAAGACGATACCGTCGATGTCAAAGTTCGGGGGAAAAATTATACCCCTCAAGAAATCTCAGCCATGATCCTGCAAAAACTCAAGCAGGATGCGGAAAACTTCTTGGGGGAACCCGTCGATCAAGCCGTGATTACGGTGCCTGCCTACTTCACAGATGCCCAAAGGCAGGCTACCAAAGATGCCGGTACGATCGCAGGACTGGAAGTGCTGCGAATCATCAACGAACCCACAGCAGCAGCTCTTTCCTACGGCTTGGACAAACAGCACGAAGACAACCGGGTACTGGTGTTTGACCTTGGCGGCGGCACTTTCGACGTTTCCATTTTGCAGCTGGGTGACGGCGTTTTTGAAGTCAGGGCTACTTCTGGCAACAACCACTTGGGTGGCGATGACTTTGACAATTGCCTAGTGCGCTGGATGATCGAGAACTTTAAAAAAACAGAGGGCATCGATCTATCACCGGATAAAATGGCCCTCCAGCGCCTGCGGGAAGCCGCAGAAAAAGCCAAAATAGAACTCTCCAGCACGACCAACACCTCAATTAACTTGCCGTTTATTACAGCAGATGAGACAGGGCCAAAGCATCTGGAAATGTCGCTCTCCAGGGCAAAATTTGAAGAACTGGTAGGTCATCTGGTAGAAAGTACCATCGAACCGATGAAGCAGGCTCTGAAAGACTGCAATATGACGCCGGATGACATCGACAGGATTATTCTGGTGGGCGGTTCTACCCGGACACCAGCAGTACAAGATGCGCTGCGTCAGTTCTTTGGGGGGAAAACGCCCGATCGCTCAGTCAATCCCGATGAAGCTGTGGCCCTGGGAGCGGCAATTCAAGCTGGCGTACTTGGTGGTGAAGTTAAGGACTTGCTGCTACTGGATGTGACGCCGCTGTCACTGGGGATTGAAACCTTGGGAGAGGTATTCACGAAAATTATCGAGCGCAACACGACTATTCCTACCAGCAAGTCTCAAGTGTTTTCAACGGCCACAGACGGACAAACATCGGTAGAAATCCACGTCCTGCAAGGTGAGCGGGCAATGGCTCGCGATAACAAAAGTCTTGGCAAATTCCTGCTCGCTGGCGTTCCTCCAGCGCCTCGCGGCGTGCCGCAAATTGAGGTAACTTTTGAGATAGATGTCAATGGTATTCTCAAAGTTGCGGCTCAAGATAAAGGCACGGGTCGAGAGCAGAGCATCAGGATTACCAATACTGGTGGCTTGAGCGCCGGTGAAGTGGAACGGATGCGGCTGGACGCTGAAGTGTACGCAGAGGAAGACCGCAAGCGCAAGCAAGTCGTCGAAGTCAAAAATCAGGCAGATAGCCTATTTTATAGTTATGACACGACGCTCAAAGAAAACAGTCAATTTATCAGTGAGGAACTAAAAACGCAGGCTCGACAAAAGGCGGTAGAACTGCGAGCCGCAGTAGCAGACCCCACGATCGGCCTAGACGAGATGAGGCAACAGATTGATGATTTCCAACAAATGCTGTTTGTCATTGGTGCGGAAGTGTACAAGCAAGCTAACCAGCATCAAGATGAGTATGACGAATCTTATCGGGCCTCAACACCAGAGTCTAGGGACGATCTAGAAACTAGGTCTGAAGGAGACGAAGATTTCGATTTTAATTTTGAAGACGAGAATACGGTCAGTGCGGATTACGAGGCCGTTGAATAATTGGGCTCAAGATCTCTGTTAATTTAAAATTCTTCTGCAAAGCGCTCTTTATGGCCGACTACTATGAAATTCTCGGTGTTTCTCGCAACTCCGATAAAGAAGAAATCAAGCGAGCTTACCGTCGCCTAGCTCGGAAGTACCACCCTGATGTGAATAAAGAACCAGGGGCTGAAGAGCGCTTTAAAGAAATTAACCGTGCCTACGAAGTGCTTTCAGAGCCTGAAATGCGTACACGCTACGATCGCTTTGGCGAAGCAGGCGTAACAAGTGCTGGCGCTGCTGGCTATCAAGACTTCGGCGATATGAGTGGCTTCGCCGACATTTTTGAAAGCTTCTTCAGCGGTTTTGCTGGCGGACAGGGCACTCGGACTGGGCGCAGGCCCGGAAGCCCCACCCGTGGGGACGATCTGCGGCTCGATCTGAAGCTGGAATTCCGCGAAGCTGTCTTTGGCGGCGAGAAGGAAATCCGCATCAGCCATCTGGAAACCTGCGAAGTATGCAGCGGAACGGGCGCTAAACCGGGTACTAGACCTCGAACCTGCTCAACTTGTAGCGGTTCGGGTCAAGTCCGTCGCGTGACGAGGACTCCCTTTGGTAGCTTTACGCAGGTTTCAGTCTGTCCGAACTGTAATGGCACCGGACAGATGATTGAAGATAAGTGCGAATCCTGTGACGGCAAGGGTCAAAAGCAGGTCACCAAGAAGCTTAAAATTACTATTCCAGCGGGGGTTGATGATGGCACCCGCCTGAGAGTAGCTAATGAAGGCGATGCCGGTCAGCGGAGTGGCCCGTCTGGGGATCTGTATGTGTACTTGTTTGTTAATGAAGATGCAGAGTTCCAGCGAGATGGGATCAATATTCTGTCTCAAATCCAGATCAGCTACTTGCAGGCAATTTTGGGCTGTAGAATTGAGGTAAATACGGTCGATGGGCCAGAGGAATTAATAATTCCTCCCGGAACTCAGCCAAATACAGTTCTGAAGTTGGAAAATCGGGGCGTACCCAAGCTGGGGAATCCGGTGAGTCGGGGCGATCATATGATTACGATCAGCATTGAAATTCCCAATCGCATTACGACTGAGGAGCGGGAACTTTTGGAAAAATTGGCTAAAATTAGGGGCGATCGCATTGGTAAAGGCGGTATAGAAGGATTTTTTGGAAATATATTCAACAAGTAAACAACCCACCGCGTGTTTCGGAGTACCGATTATAGCGGAGGCTTTAAAAAGCCCTAGTTTACCAGACTCAGGTAGAAATACCTACGTTAGTGGTAAGTGTTTAAGTTCTTACCTACAGATGCGTAGCTAGTCTGTAGCTCTAAAACTCTTAAGTTAAACAGCCATTTGGGAGGCAGTGCTTTTGAGAAGCGTACCGATCGCTAAGATTGTCTAAGCTAACTTTACCGGAGAAATCCGAGGGGGAGCAATCCCCACCAACTAAACGCCCCACCGAGGCGGGTCAATAAGAGAACAATGTCGGTAGCTTCTATCCTGTGATGCCAGCAGGTATGCCAAGGAGTTTAACCACTTTTGAGGCGCAACGGTTTCCTGCGCAACCCAAAAAAATAGTTATGCAACTTTTACCCTGCCCTCCTTTTCCTTTTCGGTTGCGTTGCGGGGGTTCCCCCTGTTGTAGCACCCCGCGTCTCACCGCCAAACTGAGTACAGTTTTGGTGGGAGTCGACCAGGAGGAAGAAAGATGAGTAATCCTGCCCTATTAACTCCCGACGCGCAGCTCGATCTGCGCGGCACTCCTTGCCCTATTAATTTTGTACGTACCAAACTCCGCCTGGAGCAAATGTCTCAAGGCTCTTTGTTGGAAGTATGGTTAGATCCGGGCGAGCCGATCGAGCAAGTCCCGGATAGCTTAGTGATGGAAGGTTATCAGCTAGAACAAGTTGAAGACCGAAATGGCTTTTTTGCCATTTTAGTACGGCGACCTCTAGATTAAGCATGAGTTCAGCAAGAGCAGAACAGAATGCCAGAGAATCGACTTCACCGTTGCTAGGAACTGTACTGGCTGTACAGGCAAATTTCTATCGGGTGCGATTAGATACGCAAGAAACTAATCAAATTAAGTGTCTTGACGTAGATAAACCATTGGAATTGCTCTGTACCCGCCGGATGCGCCTGAAAAAAATCGGGGTAGGAGTGATGGTGGGCGATCGCGTTGCGATCGAAGAACCGGACTGGGCCGGAGGCAGAGGTGCGATCGCAGAAGTTCTACCCCGCGAAACCGAACTAGACCGTCCGCCGATCGCCAATGCCAATCAAATTTTACTGGTTTTCGCCCTCGCAGACCCTCCTTTAGACCCATACCAACTGACTCGCTTTCTGATTAAAGCAGAGTCTACAGACTTAGATATCTGCTTATGCCTAAATAAAAGCGATTTGGTGACAGGTGCGGAACTTTCCGAATGGCGCGATCGCTTCACTTCCTGGGGCTACCAACCCGTATTTATCAGCGTCCTGGGTAGCATTGGATTAGAAGAATTGAGAGATAGGCTAAATAATAAAATTAGCGTTCTGGCTGGGCTTTCTGGTGTTGGCAAGTCTAGTATTATAAACTATTTCATTCCAAATGTCAATTTGCGCGTCGCAGAAGTTTCCGGCAAACTCAGCCGAGGGCGTCACACCACCCGGCACGTCGAACTGTTTGAATTACCCAGTGGTGGTTTGCTAGCCGATACCCCAGGCTTCAACCAGCCGGATTTGGATTGTGGGGGGGAGGAGTTAGCACTTTATTTCCCAGAGATACAACAGCGCTTAGAAGCTCTTCGCTGTCAGTTTAGCGATTGCTCGCATCGGGATGAGCCCAATTGTATCGTGCGGGGAGATTGGGAAAGATATCAGTATTATTTGGATTTGTTAGAAGAAGCGATTTCTTATCAAGAGCAATTCAATGAACAATCCGATGCCGATGCAAGCATGAAGTTGAAAAGTAAAGGCAAAGGGCAGAGTAAATATGAACCCAGATTAGAAGCTAAAAAATATCGCCGGACTTCTCGGAAAACTCAGCATCAGGACTTGCAGGAATTATATAAGGAAGATACGGATATTTGATGGCAAATTTAAAATTTTATAATTCCAAATATATTTGGAATTGACGATTTTAAATCTCAAATCAGAAATTAGTTGTTAATATGTATAAATCATGCTGGAAATAAGTTTAACTGAGGCATCTAAAGATTGGCAATCCTTAATTGAAGGGGCGATTAAAGGCGAAGAGATTTTGATTGCGAAAGACAATAAACCTGTAGTTAAATTAGTTCCATTGTCGCCATTTGAACAGAGTCGTAAAGCAGGAAGTGCTAAAGGGATGGTGACAATATCCGATGATTTTGACGAGCCGATCGCAGATTTCGAGGACTATCTGCAATGAGGATGCTGTAGGAGATTTTCTGGGTTTGATGCCGATCGTAAGTTGGATCGAGAGACAGATTTTGATGTTAGAATGAATGATTAACAAAGAGGTGACAGCCATGCAGCAAATAAATTTGGCTGAGGCATTAAAAGATATGCCTTCCTTAATCGAAGCGGCGATTCAAGGCGAAGAAATTGTGATTACGAAAGACGAGCGACCTGTGGTAAAATTGATACCAGTGTCGCCCGATAAGAAACGACTACAGTTTGGTAGTGCTAAAGATTTGATTACAATATCTGATGATTTTGATGAGCCAATAGCAGATTTCAAGGATTATATGTGATGAGGCTGCTACTAGACACTCATAGTTTTATTTGGTTTTTTGTGGGCAATCCAAAACTCAGCACCGTAGTACGATCGCTAATTGAGGATGAGGATAACGAGAAACTGCTCAGTATAGCTAGTATTTGGGAAATGGCGATTAAGCATTCTCAGGGTAAGTTGAGTTTTGGTTTGCCTTTTGATGTATTCATAGAGCAACAACTCAGTTTTGAGAAGCTGAATTTGTTAAATATCAATTTAGAACATATTTCTGCTGTTGCTACACTGCCTTTACATCATTGAGATCCATTCGATCGGCTAATAACTGCACAGGCTATGGTTGAACAGATACCAATCCTGAGTGCTGATTCGGCCTTTGATGCTTATCCGATTCAGAGGTTGTGGTGAGTAGAAAATGATGAATTTAGATTACTGCAAAATCCAAAATCTAAAATCCAAAATCCAAAATCGGTTGTGGTGAGTAGAAAATGATGAATTTAGATTACTGCTGCAACAGCAATATCACCAGCTGGATCGACCCCACCACAAAACCTAAAATTCCTCCTAAATTAACGATCGCTTGCAACTCGCTTTTAACAATTCCCTCTATTGCCGCCTCTAAATCCTTGGGCGAAGTTGCCCTCACCCGCTCAATAATCACCTGATCGATATTCAAAATTGGAATTACTTGCTGCACAATTTTTTCTAAATCTTGCTCCAGATAGCGTTCCAAAATCAAAGCCATTTCCTTGCTGATGACTTCCAACGAAGTATTCACAACAGCCGAATTTCGCAGGCGTTTCAGGACTAAAGAAGCAGTTTCTTCCCAGTTGATAGAACCGCTAAATCCCTGAAGCAATTCAGCGCCGCGATTTTGAATATAAGAGCGAATACTTTCCCGCATCGTCTTACGCAACTGCCGCACCGTCGAAACAGGCAAATTCTGTAAAGATAGGTTTTGCAGCCATTGCTTCAGCCGTTCTTTAATCGCTAAAGATTGGATTAATTCCTTTAAACGAGCATTACTTTCCTCTTTCTCATCCAAGCAATAAGTACGCAGGCGAGTTAGAGTATTTTTCAAACCGAATAGATTTGCCACCACCCAATAAGTGCCGCTGCTTTTCTCCCGAAAACCTTCATCAATCACCTGAATATTGCGATCGGTAAGAAAATCAATCAAAGCCATCCGCAAAACATCCGGGGGTAGCACCACTTGTACCAGCCAATCTGCTAACTGACTGGCTTGCTGTTCGGTTAGCTGGAACTCCAACAAAACCTGGTCAAAAATTTGGTTGATCTGAACTTCCAGAAAATCGTCACGACGCGCTAAAACCTTAAGCAGGCGCGGTAAAGATTCACCCACCAAATCCTGGAGAATCCCAGCTAAAACCTTGGCAGTTCTCTGTTCCTTATCGGCTTGAAGTTGATCCAGCCCCAGCCTTAGCAGCCAGAGAATTCCGGCTTGAACGCGCTCAGTTTCCAGCAGCTTTCGCGCCAGGTTTTGCAACTCTTCTGGTGTCAGCAGCGACCCCATGATGGTGTCAGAAATCCGCTTCGCCAGTCGCTCTTGGTTAGCGGGAATCAAACCGGGTGTAAACGGGATCTGCCGCTTACCGATGTATATAGCTCGGTAGGGACGAAATAGCATTTTAATGGCTATGTCGTTAGTAAAATAGCCAATAACTGCACCTAGTACCGGAGGGCTAATGTAAAGCCAGATGTTAGATAGATTCAACTTAGAACTAAGAACGTGAATTAAATTAGTTGGTGGAAATAAAGCTCTATCCACAGAGGGTTGCGGAATAGGCAAACTAGACTAAAGACAGTTACTCCTTTCCCGCTCTCAAGAATATTTATAAAGCCGCAGAGGGGCAGAGGGGCAGAGGAGCAGAGGAGCAGAGGGGAAAAAGAATGATAGATAATCTTCTGGCCCGAAGGGAGTAAGTCTAAAGTCTAATGTTAGTGTTTTGGGTTTTTTAGATGTACTTCTTTAATTCTATTTGGCGATCGCTAAAACACCCATCATCCCACCGGCAATCTGATAGTGCGTAGCGGTGGCAAAACCGGCTTGACGAGCCAGCTGTACCTGTTCTGGCCCGATCGGAAATTTGTCTAAGCTGGGGCTAATGTAGGCATATTCTTCAGTTAAGCCGAAATGCTTGGCGGTTGAAACTACGATGTTGTCCAGATACCACTGCTGAAAACTGCGTAAGGCGGGATTGCTGGGGCGATGGAAGTCTAGAATGGCGGCTTTGGCACCGGGTTTGAGGACGCGATGTAATTCGTGGAGACAGCGGGGAATATCGGTGACGTTGCGAAGTCCGTAACCCATTGTGGCGCAGTCGAAGTGGTTGTCGGGAAAGGGCAGATTGAGGGCGTCTGCTTCTACCCAGGTGACAGGAGGAGCTGGATAATGGTTTTGCATTCGCGCCAAGGCTCGCGCCAACTGCTGGGGTGAAAAATCCACCCCAAATACTTTCCCAGCAGTTCCTACCTGACGCGCCAGCATTAGGGCGAGGTCTCCACTGCCGCAGCATAAGTCTAAGCAAGTATCTCCTGGGCCTGCATTGCTCCACTTGATCGCCATCTGCTTCCATACGCGATGCTGGGCGAGGCTCAATCGATCGTTGAACGAGTCGTAAACCGGGGCAATGCGGTCAAAGATGGCGCGAATTTCAGTGGCACGACTATCTAGGGTCATCAGATTTTAGATTTTAGATTTTAGATTTTAGATTGATTTAGGGAATAAATGTTTATCAAAGAAGTTCTTGAAATAAACATCAAATTATAGCATAGATTAATAAAAAGGGGATGCTAAACAATTTATTTGTTTGTGGAAATTCATCCCCACCTTGTAGAAGGATGAGGATGAATTGTAACATTTAGTTAAAAATCCGCGATTTCAAACCTAAAATTGTTTGCTGCTTAAGCAGCGCGGGTACTTAAGAGAGCTAAGGCAATTTGTTGGGCTGATAGATGGATTAGTTTGATTTCATCTTCTCGCAGTTGGAAAGGGCGTTTCCATTGGAGAGACAGAACGGCTAGGACTTCGGAACGGTGGGTTATGGGGATGATTAAATGGGCCTGAACTCCAGAGGCTGGGTAGTGTTCGAGCGCAGATAAGTTTGTATCGGCTGGCACATTCACAGATACCCGCATTTCCTTAGTGGCGATCGCATCAAGAGCCAGCGGATCTTGGGCCAGCCAATTTGACATTGGGGTATCAGCACTGTAGATCCCTTGGGGCGAATTTAAAGAATTGTTTTGCACCAGTTGCAAAATACAGCCATCTGCCTGGAAATTTTCGCCAAAAGCGTTTGCAATTGGCTCCAGACAATCTTCTACGGTATAAGCTACTTGGGCAACCTGCACTACCGCCAAAAGCAAAGCCGTTTGGGCTTGAGCCCGACGCAATTCTTCCGTTCGTTGCTTGAGAACTTCATAAGTCTCTGTCGCCCTTTGTACCACCGCCTTTAGTTCATTGGGGTCCCAAGGCTTGGTGATGTATTTATACACCTGCCCAGAATTAATAGCGTCTACGAGATCTTCTATATCAGTAAATCCCGTCAAGATAATTCGTACCGTGTCGGGAAATTGGGGCACGGTTTTGCTGAGGAACTCGGTTCCCTTCATTTCAGGCATCCGCTGGTCAGAGATAATCACAGCAACTTCGCCCTCAACTGCCAGCACCTCCAAGGCATGAACACCGCTTTCTGCCTTGAGGACGTTAAAATCTCGCCGGAAGGTACGAAAGAGCAGATCCAAGTTATCTGGCTCATCGTCTACTACCAGCATCTTGGGCTTCTTCCGTCGTTCTAAGCTCATAAGTTGACGCCGGATGCTCTCAAGCTCTGGGATGACATTATCCATACTATCTGAATAAACTGATACATTTACGCTAATCAAAGCCGATCGACGAGAGCGATGCCGTGATCTCTAACGACACTGGCGGTATCCCGCAAAGTCCTTGCAGTCAATTGGCTGCCTGAATCCTAACAATTATCGTTATTCACACAGCAGATAAGAAAACTGGAATTCTTTTTTTAGTAAACTCCGCGTCTACCATAATCAGGTTTTCAGGTTAAAGAAAATTATTACCGCAATGGCGCTAAATTTGAAAAAGACGGGTGCAATCCCAGTCGATCGCTTCTCTTGAAGCCAAAAGTGGCGTTCTAGCAAATAATCGTCTAATTTTTTCCTCCTCCCAACTATGACCGATATAAGACCAGATGCTTCTAACCCTGACCCGCAGCCAACGGATGTGACCGCTGAGGTTGAAGATTTACTGCGTAGTCTCCGGCGCAAAGAAGGCACCTGGGTTTACTGGGGACAGGCTTGCCAAAAATTGCAAAAAGCAGGATGTAACCCGCAAAAGATTTTTCAGGAGACTGGGTTTGAACCCGTTCAGCAGAATCAAGTCATCGTCGCTTCCCAAGTTTACACCAGTCTGGTGAATGCGGTCGTATCAGATGAGGTGCTTGAGCATTTCCAACAAACTGGCAGCGATACCCTGTACGAATTTCGCATTCTCACTCAGCCACAACGCGCTGCTGCCGCCACCTTCGTGTTGGAACACAAGCTGGACTCCCTTGCGGCTAAGGACTTGGCTAAAGCCATTAAAGAGTTATCCTGGCTGCGTAACCTGCCATCTGGGTTTACGGATCATCCCGGCGACGCCCTTGCTTATCAGTACTGGAAATATGCCCGCGAACAATCAGACTTGCAAGAGCGATCGCGTTTGATTGCCAGCGGGTTAAAATTTGTTCGCAGCGACAGTGCTAGGCAGATGATCGAAAAACTGCTCACCGATTTTACCTTAGTATCCCGTCGTCCAGCGCCCCAGTTGCCCATTTATCGACTGGAAGTTGAGGAAGAGTTGCCCCGCATCCTGCCTTTAGTGGGGAAACTACCCCTGAGTGCCGAAGACGTAAAAGCTGTCCCCTTTCTTGAGGACACTGGGCCTTTTCGGGTTGTCAAGTTTTCTGGAGAGGGCGCGTGGGTTCCCGTTCCCGGCTGGAAAGTTATCTTGAGTGCAGAAGATCCGATCGCGATTCTATGGAATAGTAATGACCTTCCCTACCAGAAAAATAACTTGGGAGAAGAAGTTCTGGCGATCGTAGATAGAGCCGCAAGACTTTGGGAAGATAATAGCTATTTTATTCTTGAGCGAGAAGGACTGTTACAAATGCAATGGTTTGAAGAATCTCCCCCAGAATCCCTACTTGGGCGAGTTCTCCTCATCCTGCGTCCAAAGAAAATTCTGGACGAAAATCTCACCAAAGACCCTTGGCAAATTGATGAATAGGTAGTGATTAGTCAATCGGAGAATTGCAGGAAAGCGCTGCCGATTTAATTCGGCAGCCTTTCATTAGTCCGCTGACCAAATTAAATTAGTGACAATTAATCACTCACTAACCACCAAATAAATGCTCCAACAGCGACTACTGCAACTACTGGGGCAATTGCAACTGATGTTGCTGTCCCTGCTGCTGTAGCGACAGTAGTGATACCAATACCACCAGTAGTAGTAGCAATACCAGTGGCAGTTGTACCAGTAACGGTGGCTAATTTAGCGGCGACTAATGCACCACTTGCGGCGGTAGTGGCTAAACCATTATTGTTCATAATTGAATGACTCCTTTTAAGCTGAGGGTAATAAGGCGATCGCAATTAAAGCAAATACGCCGAAGAGAATTCCTAAGAAAAACCATAAGGTTTGATCTCGATATTTCTTTTCGGCAATAATTGCACAACAAACACCGCAACAAATCCAGACTCCAACCAAAAATTCCATAAGATGATTCCCCATCAAATAACTAAAGTTTAGGGAAACTAGGAAACCAGATATTTATGGTTCCTAGCTATCCTCAAAACAATTCGGGCAGGGTGACGCTTTTTAGGAAAATAAATTCACAAAAAAGCCGATTAACTGCACTACTGGGTTATCATCATCGTCATCATCATCACCCCAGTTATGATTGGAGTCATGGTGAGGGGGATGAGGGTGAGCATGATTCGTGTGTTCGTGAAACGGAAAATGTTCAGACTTTTCACGTTCCATAAATTCCCGGAATTTATGCGGTTCAAATTCGTGAGCCATTTCCTTTTTGAGCCTCCTAAATTTTTGGACATTTCAATCGTATGCCAAGAATTTTTTTTGTGTAATTGAACGGAGGAATTTACATTAAACCTTCAATTTATAAGGATTCCAAGCTTTTTTTGAGATTCAAGTTGAATGCAACACCCTGAATTCAAGCTGAATGCAACTTGAATCTTCTAAATTTAGCTCAAGCGGTTGATGGGGTGAATTGACAAGGCTTACAAGTATTTGTGAAAAATCAAGTTGAATTCAATTAACACAGATATGGAAATTTACTAAATTAGAGTTGTGAAGCAAAAAGGTTATTCATCCTTTAAGTTTTTCACTAATCTCTAATTTCTTTAAACAGCGAGGAAAAAAGTATGTCTGACATCCATACAAGTCCAGAAGCCCAAGCTTACCAAGCAGCTTTTTCTATGCCGACTAATCTTGGTGCTATGATTGGGACTGCTATTGGTGGCCCTATTGGTGGCACTGTTGGAGGCGTATTGGGAGCCGTAGTAGGCTTATCTATGGTTTGGCACATTGCCTCTAGCAATTCACATGGTTAATCTGATAATTTGAGATTACCAGATTCGATCGTGAGGGTGTATTACCTCATTTTGGATAATATGAGGTAATACACTCTTATAGGTGTCTCACCTGCTGTCAAAACAAAAAGTTAAAGGACTTTTATCGCTATGCCTAAGTTTGCTGAAGGGAATTGGCCTGAGTTTACTAAAGCTTTCAGGGATTTTTACACATCAAAAAACTTCAAGTCAGCTTTTGAATTAGCTCAATATAGTGGTCTTGAAGATAATCATATTAGTAGAATTGCGAACAAGCCTATTTTGAAACCAACTGAAAAAATCATTGCGAAATTAGCTGAAGCCTTTGCTGAGAAAAATAAAACTAATAGCGAGGAGGAGAAAAGAGAAATTAGACAGTTCTTTCAAGAATGGCTAGAGAAAAAATCATATAAGAAAAACCCATCTTCTAAAATTCAATCTTGGGAATTGAAGCTTATCGAAGTAGAAATAAATGATTTGTCAGAATTTCAAAATAAAATTTTACCTGATATCATGGCAAAACTTGAAAATGTGGGTAAGGGTATGATTATTGTTAAATACGTTAAACCGGGCAGTATTATTATAGGTTTACAAAGTTCGGATGAATACTATCAGAGAATTAGAGACTGTTATCAAAGGGGAGAATTAAGTGAATTGTTGGGTTTTACAGTTTCCGATTTACAAATACAGCCAAGTTTAACGCAATGGTTTGAAGGAATATTTGCATCGGGATGGCAAGCTGTGGAAGAATTGCTTACTCCGCAACAATTACGTCCGGCAGTGTGGAGCGATCGCACCAAACGTGCTAAACTTTTTAACCTTAGAGTAGACTTAATTAGTCATGTCGTTATCTTGGTCATTAACCTGACCAGAGGAAGCGAAAATAATGTATCTGTTTGGATGCAAGTTTATCCCAGTGGCGAAGATAATTATTTGCCAGCAAATCTCAAATTGATTGTGTTATCTGAAGGCGAAGTTTTTGAGGAGGTGACTGCTAGAAGTGCTGATATATTGATGCAATGTCAATTTGATGCTAACCCAGGTGATGAATTTAGGATTAAATTAGCTTTAGGAGAGGCTAGCGTTACGGAAGATTTTGTGGTATAATTTCAGCAAATTTATTTAAGATATTTGACTTCGCTTCCAGCCCGCCTGGGAATCAATTCCCAGGCTCATAGCCCAAGTCGGTTTTAACCGACTAATTTCCGGCTTTTTTAGTCCGTTTTAACGGACTTTCGCTATTAGCCTGCGATTTGAATCGCAGGCGGGCTGACTTTCGCTATTAGCCTGCGATTTGAATCGCAGGCAGGCTGGTGGGCTATACCTGATGGGCTGGTGGGCTATCAATAACGGGCTGACGGGCTATCAATGGCGTGCTGACGGGCTATAACCTTTGAAATTTATCGATCAACTGTGGGGAGTTATGGGTAAGTTAATCCGCTTAGAAATTCAAGGTGAATTCAATTTAGGTTTTTCCATCAACGCGAAGATTGAGGAAGACTCCCCACTTTTATCGCCCTCAGATAATCGCCTCATTGCAGGAATCACCGGGAAATTAGCTGATAACTTACAGTTATTGGAAAAATATCGCGATTGGCAGGTAATTTATCGGAATATAGCCACATCTTTTTCTACCTTTCCTTTGCAGCGCCGTCCTAGTTTTACTAATGTTTCTGCGAATATCCAAGACAATGATTTTGAGCCATTCAAAAGAGAAACCGATGATTTGATAAACAGCTTCAATGCTTGGCTCAAAGATAAGGCATTTCTCCCCATTGAATCCCTATTGCGAAATCACTTAAATCCTAATGAGGAAAATCGCATCCTGTTGCTGACTGATAACCCTTGGTTGCGAAAACTACCTTGGCAAGAATGGGATTTAATCAGGGAATTTCATAAAACAGAAATAGGTTTCGCTTCGCCTAATTTTAAGCAGGTGCAACAACTTTCCCCAATATCTAAAGATGGGGTGAAGATTCTGGCAATTTTGGGTTATCAAGCTGATGTGGAATCCCAAGGAGAGGCGATTCAAAATTTGGGGAAGAATGTAGAAGTTACTTGGCTCAAACAACCCAAACGAGAAGAGTTAGATGAACCGCTGTGGAAGCAACGGTGGGATATTATTTTCTTTGTTGGACATGGGGAAAGCGGGGATGAGTGGAAAACCGGAACTATCAAGATTAATCAAGATGATAAAATCACCATATCCGAGTTAAGAAATCACCTGAAGAAAGCGATTGAGAATGGATTGAAACTGGCAATTTTCAACTGCTGCGATGGACTCGGTTTAGCGCACTCCTTAGCAGAAGGGGAAGATTTATATTTGCCGCAAATGATAGTGATGCGGGAAGAATTGCCAGTTGCAGTTGCACCTCGGTTTCTGCAATATTTTCTGGAAGAATTTACTCAGTATAATTCCTTGTATGCTTCGGTGAGAGAAGCGCGGCGACGACTGCAAATTTTAGAGAAAGTGTTTCCCTGTGCGAGCAATTTACCTGTAATTTGTCAAAATCCCGCCGTTAAACCTTTGCGGTGGAACGATTTAGTAATTCCTGCTTGTCCTTATCGCGGTTTGTCGGCTTTTCAGGAAGAAGATGCGGAATTATTTTTTGGACGGGAAAGTTTTACTAATCACCTGGTAAAAGTTGTGGAAGATAAAAAGCTGGTGGCGGTAATTGGTGCTTCTGGAAGTGGGAAATCTTCGGTGGTATTGGCGGGTTTAATTCCTCGTTTGCGTCAGAAAGAAAATTGGTTAATTGCTAGCTTGCGTCCGGGTGCTACTCCTTTCGAGAATCTGGCAAAAGCGCTGCGTTTACCGGAACAATTGGCGACTGATTTGCAAGAGGGAATTCGCAGTTTTTCGGATGTGCTAAAAAGCATTGGTGAATCTCGGACTGTGCTGTTAGTAGTTGACCAGTTTGAGGAAATTTATAGCTATCCGAATCAGAAATTTTTAGATTGTTTGTTGTCGGCGGTGCGGGATGTTTCTGCTTTCAGGTTGGTGCTTACCCTGCGGGCTGATTTTCTCGGACAAGCAATAGATTATAATCCTTTGAGGGAGGAGTTGCAGCGCTGGAAATCGGAATTTATCGGCGCGATGGAACGACAGCAATTGCAAACAGTAATTGAAGAACCTGCAAAGAAACGGGGCGTATATTTAGAGGCGGGATTGACAGAGCATATTCTGAATGATGTTGGCAACGAACCGGGTTATTTGCCATTGTTGGAATTTGCGCTTACCGAAATGTGGAATAAGCAGGAAAATGGTTGGCTGACTCGTCAAGTTTATGATGATATTGGTGGGGTGAAAAATGCTCTCCGCAGACACGCAGAACGAGTTTATGATGAGTTGGAAAAGGCAGATAGGGAACGAGTAAAACGAATTTTTCTCCAGTTAGTTTCTCCAGAAGGAACAAAATACATCCGCCGACTGGCGACTCGCGCTGAGGTGGGGGAAGGAAATTGGGATTTGGTGAGTCGTTTGGCGACGGCGCGTTTAGTGGTGAGTAACCGCAATGAAACGACTGAGATAGAAACGGTGGAAGTTGTGCATGAAGCTTTGATTAAAGCATGGCCCGATTTGCAGAAATGGATTGAGGAAGATGATGTTTTTTTGAGATGGAAAAAGCGGTTACAGGAGGCGTTGGGGGAATGGGAAAGGAATGAGAATAAGGAGGGTTATTTGTTGCAAGTAGCACCGTTGGGAGAGGCGGAGGGGTATTTGCAGCAACGTTTGGGGGATATCAGTCCGGCGGAACGGGTGTTTATTCAGTTGGGGTTGGGGTTGCGCGATCGCATCCGTCGCCGTACTATTTTAAGTCTAACCAGTGGTTTAGTCGCTATTTCAATTTTTGCTACGGGGGCTGTCTGGCAATGGCAACGCGCTGAACGACAAAGCCTAATTAGTGAAACTGATAGTTTAGGTAATTTAGCTTTGAGTCAATTTCAATCAGGAGAAGGTGGAATCAATGCCTTGATGATTGCGATGGAAGCAGGGCAGAAGTTGAAACAATTAGTTAAAGATGGTGAACCTTTAGCAAATTATCCGACAACTAGCCCTTTGTTGGCTTTACAGACTATTACTGCTAATATTCGAGAGAAAAATGAGTTTCAAAGTGATACCAAAGATATTAATAAAGCTATTTTTACTCCTGATGGTCAAAAAATTGTTTCCTTTAGCCGAGGAGAACGTAAAGTCATAATTTGGAATCTATCGGGGCAGAAAATTACTGAATGGGAGGAACCAGAGAACAAAGAAATTTACAATTTAGCGATGAGTCCTAATGGTAAATACATTGTTACTGTTAATGAAAACGGTAACTTATACATTTGGGATTTCACTGGTCAAAAAATTACCCATATCTATAATACACAATCTTTTGGTAATCCTGCTAGTGATACTGTTAAATTCACTCCAAACAGTCAGTATATCGCTATAAGCAATTTTTTGGAGGTAAGATTTTTCAATTTATTAGGTAAGCAAGTTAAGGAGTTAAAAACAAATACTGGAGGACAAATAACGAGTATAGAATTTACTGCAAATAGCGAAGAAATTATCATTGGCAACGTTATGGGGATGGTCGAGTTTTGGAATTTAAAAAGTTTGAAAAAGATTAGAGAATTTAAAGTCAATACTAGACTTGTTAAAATAGCTATTAGTCCTAATGGTCGGCAACTGTTAACATTGGGGGCAGATGTTAATTCATCGCAAATTGCTGGAGTAACACCCCAACTCTGGGAATCATCAGGTAAAAAAATTGCTGATTTTGCTTTTTCTCCATTTATACCTGGTACTAATGTTCATGGGGATGTTAGTTTTAGCCCTAATGGTCAAGAAATTGCTACAGTAATACCGGGCGAAGGATTACTGAAATTATATGATACGAAATCGGGTAAACTAACTAATACAGTAACAATAAATCCATTGTTTGGTCTTAGCTTAAATTATAGCTCTGACGGTGAAATAATTGCTATTTCAGGGATCAATGGAATTAGATTTTTAGGTGTAGCCAAACCTTACTTTAAAGAATCAGCAATTATCTACGAAACAGAAGGATTCCCTTTCCCTTCAGGAGGAAATCGTCAAAAAGAAAGAGTAATGAATAATTTACAGTTTAGCGCGGATAGCAAAAACATTTTGATTACTTATTTCCAGAATGAGTTCTTAGATATTTGGAATTTGCAAAAAAATGAAGTTAAAAGATTTGATTTCCGCAACAGTTTTGCGATAATGAGTCCTGATGGCAATCTGATCATCAGAGTCACGAAAGAAGGTATCCAAAAATTTGACCTTTCAGGCACTTTGATTTCTGAAATAAAAACAAATGTTAGTAAGGAAGAGAATGTATTGAATTCTCTTGATAAGATTAAATTTGGTAAAAGTTTTAGTTTTAGTTTTGATGGTAACAAAATAGCCACAATTGGAAATGTTGACGCAGGACGTAATATTAATAAAGCATTTCCACTACGTTTATGGAATTTATCTACTAAGCAAGTCAAGCCATTGAAAAATGACTTATCTGAAAGAGTCTGGCGAGTAGTAGTTAGCCCAGATGGTAAATATATTCTTACTATTCCTCAAGAAGCAGAGCCAGGTAAAATTTGGGATAATTCTGGAAATTTGGTTGACAGGTTAATAGATATAGAAGACATAGGTGAATTTAGTCTAGATAGTAAATACTTGGTAACATGGAGTCTGGAAAGAAAGCGAGGAAAGCAATTATACTTAAGAAATATGAAGAATAATCAAGTGGTTAAGTTGGATAATCAAGCAATGATTATGAGTGTTTATTTAAGCCCAGATAGTAAATTGATAGCAACAGCAGGTACAGATAATTTTATCAAAATATGGGATATGTCTGGAAAAATAATTAGTAAAATTAAATTAGAACAATCTGTTGGCAGATTAACTTTTAGCCCTGATAGTCAGCAGATTGGGTTTTTGGGTAATCGTAATGAATTAAGTGTCTGGAATATAGCAGGAAAGCAAATTGCTAAATATACTGTTCCCGAACAAGGTCAAGGTCAGATCGTGTTTTCCCCAGATGATAAATATATAGCTACTGGAGGTAGAAAAGTGTTTATTTGGCGCAATCAAAACTTAAATGAATTATTAGCTACAGGGTGTGACTGGTTAAAGGAATATTTAGCTACCCGTCCAGAGGAAAAACAGAAATTAAAAGTTTGTCAAGAGGCGAACAATTCTCAATGATTTGTATTTTGTGAAGTTATGTAACAGGTAGAATGCCTGTTTTACAGGTAGGGCGCGATCGCCTGCGGATGATGTAAAATAGGAGCAAAGTCGGTTTGTCAAAGGTATGTGTGGAGTAGGAAGTAAGTTGAATTATAATTGAATCATTACCCTCACACGAGCATCAATAGATGGCTATTGTCAAAATTCCCAAAGATTGTTTAATTACTGAGGATAAAGATTCAATTAAGTTTTTGCAGAATGAATAAAATAACCTTTCAGTGGGATGAGCAAAAAAACAAAATTAATCAACAAAAACATGGTATTTCTTTTGAAGAAGCTGAATCAGTTTTCTTTGATGATTATGCCCTTCAATTTTGGGATGAAGAACACTCCCAAGAAGAAGAACGTTTTTTACTTCTGGGTATAAGCTCTAAAATGAGAATCTTAATTGTAGTTCATTGTTTTCGATAAGAAGATTCTATCATTAGAATTATATCAGCAAGAAAAGCCACTAAAAATGAAAGTAAAGAATATAGGAGATAAAACAATGGAACCGGAATACGATCTTTCCAAAATGAAAAAAAGACCTAATCCTTTTGCCAAACAGTTAAAAAAACAGGTCACTATTTCTCTAGGAATTGATGTGATTGAATATTTTGAAAATATGGCTCAAGAATCAGGTATATCTTCTCAAGAATTAATTAATCTTTATTTGCAATATTGTGTTGTTTCTCAGCGTAAATTATCTATCTCTAATTAGAGAATCAGCCAATTATCGAACAACTACAAGAATGAGTAACGAAGATGAAAAAATTACCGATCGCCAAATCGATGAAATTAGGGCGATCGCGGAACAATACGACATAGGAACCTGTTTGCAATGTGCTACGGCTATTAAATCATACTTGAAATCCCAGCAGATTAAAGGCAGACATATCAGAGTCGAGGCTCTTTCCGCCTACGGATTATAAGGAATTATCTACGATGATGACACAAATCAGCAGATTGCCACCAATGGATTCCATGAAGGAATTGCGATCGACATCGAAGGAGTGGAAAAAGTTTTCGATAACCTGTACCATGAAGGAAAGCCAATAAACCAATGGTTACAAGATTTAGTCGTTATCCCTGGCAATCAGCTTAATCTCACAAACAAAGAACAGTTTTAGTAATAACATCACAGAGAAAAGAGGTACTATGATTAGTTTTTATGACCTTTTACCAGAAATCAAAAAAAGACCCACTCTCTATTTAAGTCGGTACTCAATCTTTGATTTTCAGTCCTTCTATTACGGGTACGATCTCGCCAAAAATCAACTCGGATTACCCAAATCGGAAAAAGACCAAGAATTTGAAGAGTTTTTGTTATGGTTAAGAGCAAGATATAAAATAGAAACTACCCAATCCTGGGCCAGTCTCATCCTCTTTCATTCTTTAGATGAAAGAGATGCACTCGATCGCGTGTTTGACTTGTGGGAAAAATTCCAGAATTGCGATCGAAGCCAAGTTTCATTAGTAGTTAGTTGAAAAATTCGCACCGTTCCAGAAACTTCAGAAACCCGGTTTCTTGTTCATAAGTTATGCTAGAATACAAAAATAAGCATTTATGTTCAAATCATCCAATCATATCAATCCACATCAACTATGAGCCAAACTATTAATGCCAGTGGCTTAAAACCGGAACAAGTCGAACAAATTCAAGCCATTATCGAGGCGTTTAAAGCTAAAAATTAACTCGATAATTTAGCCATTTCTCAACTCAATACTAAAACCCAAGATATCATCAATACTTTAACAGAAAACCCGATTAAAGTCAATAGTTTTCTCACCCGTGAAGAAATTTATGAACGTTAATGAGGTCAAATGCAACTTAGCTTTATTGATACTAAACGATGGCTCAAGAAGAAGGTATATCTTCCCAGGAATTAATTAACCTTTATTTGCAAGATTGTGTTGTTTCTAAGCGTAAATTATCTCTAAATTAGCCTAAAACAAAATATGAGCGATCGCTGATACTAAGGTGGGTTTGTACGTCGTCTGGATCACCGACGAACCCCTCGAAGCACGTTTGCGCGGTTTTCCCCCCAGTCAGGATAATTTATTAGGGGCGATTCAAACTTGGTTAAAAAAATAACCAGATGCTAAAATTATGTTATAATAAATACTAAAATTAAGAATTACCAACTGCAAACCCTAGTGTAAAATAACCATGCAAGCTATTTTTTGGACGGCTGAAGAAGTTGCCCACAAAGCCCAACAAATTTATGAAAATGATATTCGCCAACAAGTCGAGTCCAGTGAAAATCTTGGTAAAATGATCGTAATTGATGCAGAAACAGGTGAATATGGCATCGATTCAACTGGGTAGAAAGCGCTTTAAAATTAAAGCAAAAGAACCCCCAAGCCCGATTATTTACAATGCGGATTGGTATGGTTTGGTTTCATTAGAAAAGCTGTCAAGCTCGATATAGTTTGTGTCATCAAACAACAATACTCCTTATACAACCCTGCCCAAGTCCAAAAGTTTGCTGAAAGTTTATTACTCCTGCTCAATCAAACGCCTTTTCATCACACAAGAAACTTCACCGTATATACTACCTTCTAAACCCTCTAAAGAATTATGTTCTATATCCTCATACTGACCTAATTTGCTAGTCCACTTTCCATTAGGAAGTTGTCTCGCTGCGTGTTGAGGTTTTCCATCTAAAACATAAATCGCTATTTTTTCAAAACCAACTTCCAGCAAAGTGTTATCGCAGACTTCATACCCTAAAGTTTGATAAGCCATCATAAAAGCAGTCAGGGATTCCTCTCGTAGTATATTAGGTGGCCAGTAGTCTCCACCTTTGGCATCTGGCCACCACCATTCTTCTGTACTTCCAGCAGCCCAAGCTATACAATTATAATCAGTTGTGTCTGAACTGGTAATTTGATATCCCGTTGTCACTAAATTAGGATGATTTTGTTCAATCCATTCTTTAATATTTTGTATCCAAGGATTATTTCCTACCATTTGTAACCTTTTGCTTTCCCCCACTCTAGCCAGAACTCAGTCATCTCTTTAGTTTTACCCCGTTTTTCTAAAGGTACTGGATCTTCTCCAGTAATTTCACACAAAGCCCAAAACCAACGCCCAGACTTTCTTTCGACTTCCCTTAATAACAGAGGAATTACTACTGGACCCATCGTAATAATTTGTTGGTAAGCAGGGTGCATCACTAAATCAGTAGTGGAGGAAATACCTATTGTTTCATTGCGCCATTGCTGTACTAAATTTGTAAAAGTGCGATCGATTTCCTCGATCGCACTTGGCATTGCACTCACTGGATAAAAATACCCAACTAAGCGTCCGTTATATTCGATTGCTAGAGGCTCTGTTTCCTCTAACAAAATTTGTTCCTTTAATTCCTGCAAATTTGTTTGTTTCATTGGGCATTAATTAAAATATTTAGTATTAAGTTTTATTCTAACTGAAAAGGATGTTTTTGTCAAGGATAAAATGCGCTGCGGTCGGTGCTTTAGCTCCAAACCAGATATTTCTGAAAACCCCGGTTTCTGTCTGGGTATTATGCGATATCGACATAATAGAACTCATATTCCCCACTATCTGCTATAATTGAATGAAATTTGAGCTAATGAAGAATTTATGGTTAGCAAAGTGTCAACAGGAAAAATATCTCAGTCAGTTCCCCTGAAGTTTCATATTTTGCTCGATCGCTCTAATGAAACAAAAATAAGCGCATCTTTTCTGGAACTCCCTAACTGCCAAGTAGAAGCTTCAACGCAAGAAGAAGCTATAGAAAAATTGAACGAAATTTTACATACTCGTCTGGAAAACCTAGAGATTATTCCAGTAGAAATTGAATGGCAACCCCCTAAACAACCGGAGAATCCTTGGGTAAAATTTGCCGGAGTTTTTCAGGATGATCCTGACTTTGCTGAGATTGCAGAAAGTCTTAGAAAAGAGCGTTTAGCTAACGATGATGAAATTACTGAATTTTAGTGATAAAACTATTAATAATCAGAGAAATAATGACAATTTGGATACTTGATACAGATCATGTTTCCCATCTACTCCAAGGAAACAAGGTTGTAACTTATAAGGTAGATAAAGTCTTTCCGAACTTAGCTATTACAGTTGTTACAGTGCAGGAAATTTTTAACGGATGGATTGTTAAAATTAACGGTGCTTCTGAATCTACAGATTTAGTGAGACTTTACACCAAATTATGGACAAATTTGGAATATTTTAATGAGGTTAGGATACTGAATTTTGATGCTGAGGCTTACAATTGTTATGAGCGTCTGCTGAAAGAAAATAAGCAACTTAATAAAAAAAGGCTCCAGAAAGATTTACGAATTGCCGCAATTGCCCTTTCGGTGAATGCGGTAATGGTGACCCGTAACAAGCGGGATTTCTCGCTAATTCCGGGTCTAGTTATTGAAGATTGGACGGAATAAATTTCGGGTTCTAGAAACTAAATTGATAATTATAGCAACCGCCAAGGCGGTCAAGGCATTCTTAATTCCTGAAACCCTTGATAATAAAGCTTTCTTACCCTAGCCCCTAGCCCCTAGTCCCTAGCTATAAATCGAATCGTTTGCAGATTCTCAAGGGAATAGAGTTAGAATTAACGGTGGAAACAGTTTTTAGCTGGTTGAGTTTTAGTTAATTTAAGAAGTGCGATCGACTATTGACAACGATAAAGCTGATAGGGAATACCAATGCGGTGGTACTCGTCGGGGTCAATAGTGCAAGTTGCTTGGCTAGAAAGTGCTAGCTGCGGAGGATAGTCACGGCGTCTGAGTCCTGGGGCAACTACCCACAAAGAAAGCGGAAGTGTTGATGGTGTAGGTAGTTGGGATAAGTTTTGCCAAACTGAATCGTAGCCAGAAGATCGATTAAAAAAAGCAAATTTTGGACAAGCTTCTGCAGTTATCTTACATTTATCTGAATCAAATTTATGAATCGCTAAAGCAAAGCTAAGTCCCAAAGCCATATCCTGAGAATCGTCGTATCCCATCACAACCATAAGCGGAGAAGCTGGCTCGCTTAGCATATCTTGCGCGACTCGCTGGGGATTATATGGCTTTTGAAAAGCCCAATCATGAACGACAAAAACACAGCTGATAATCCCAACCAATAAAACAGTGACGATCGCAAATTGACGATCGGTAATTGCCGATCGTTTCCCACTCCCCCGCTCCCCCGCTCCCTTACTGACGAGACTGGCTCCCAGTAAAGCGCAGATAGCTGGGTAATAGACAAAGTTATAGCGGGGAGCAATAGTGATATCCTTACCCAACAGATATACGATCGCGAAAAATTGCAACAACACAAAAAGGATAAAAATCCCCAGAGTCAAGGTAGCCAGATGAGTTGCCGAATTGCGCCATAATTGTCTCACCCCTTGAAAGGCGTACCATCCCAGCCAACTGCCAAACACAAGCATCAGCAAACTGAGAGGAATCGCAATCCACAGAGGTTGGTTTTCTACAGGTAAGGCAATCACCATCAGCAACCAAGCCGCCAGGGTTTGGTATAGAGGCGCAATATTCTCTGGCGGCGGTACCCAACTGGTTTCGGGACGCCCAAAATGCCCCAATAACACTGGCAACCACGGGATGAAGAAGATAAAAGGTAAAAGCCAAAAGCCAAAAGCCAAAAGCCGAAAACGAAGACTTTTAATTTTTGCGTTATAAATAAACACCAGTATGGTAGCTAGCTGAGCGAGTAAGGCAATGATAAAAAAGTAGTGGACGTATAAACCAATGGTGTTAAATGCTACCCAACTTAAGCAAACAAGCGATCGCAATTTCTGTCGCTGAAGGTCTTGCTGAATTTGGATCAGTGCTGATAAAGATAACGTAATCAGCAGTACCGGAAGGGTGTAATGACGTGCCTCTTGGGAAATGTAGACGCCAAAGGGAGAGACAGCCATTAAAGCAGCTGCCATTAGTCCGGCTTTTGGGGAAAAGGCAACTCTATTGAGCCAGTAAACGGCTGCGATCGCACCTACTCCAAATAAAGCCGGTAGCGATCGCAATATCCACACCCACCCATGTTTAACTGAACCAAACAGAGATGCCTTTAACCAAGCGTGTATCAGACAAAAAAACAGGGGTGGATGAGTAGACTGGGTAGCAAGAGTGCGGGCAATTTCCCCACAACTCGTAGCGGGATTGAAAGTAAAGATTTGTTCTAGGCGGTTGACGGGAAAAACCACATCTAGTATTACATCATGGTAAGATCTTCCCAAAGTGAACAAAGCGGTAATTACTTCATCCAACCACAATGGCTTGAAGTCCAGATTCCAGAATCTGAGGGTAGTTCCCACAACTATAGCTAAAGCCAAACCCAGGTAATGGCGAGAGAATTTCATCGAATTGCTAGCGGTTTTTTCAGGAAAGCGGCTATTTCCTGCGTTAACCAGTCTTTCTCGATCGGCGTTAGCCAGCAGGCGAAACGGTGGGTGCGAACTCCTTCCACCAAGGTACAGGCTATTGTTGGTTGAGGAGTTTCCCCTTTCAATTTGGCATACCACTCATCCTCCGGTCGCACAAATTTACTCAATTCTACGCGATCGATGTCTTGGGTGCGTCCCTGGACTTGGTAGAACATTCCTAATAACGACCATCGCAATCGGAAGTTTTGCCTATCAATTTCCAGTTTTGTGCGACCCAGTAATTTAAACACGATTTCTTGGAGCTTTGCCAGCCCAAACATACTCACAATAATTGCACCAAGCGGAAAAAGCCAGAAAAATGGGCTAAAGAAAATTAAGGGCAGGAAAGAGAAGAAGAAAAATGACATTACCAGCGAAATCAGCGCAGAAATTAAATTGTACACATCCCTGTATCCCAATCCATTACGGGGAAGTTCTGCCACTAAACGCTTCTGGGTTTTAGTAAAGGCGACACGAGTGCCAGCGGGTCGGCGGTGTATCGGTACGAGAACTCCCTCACCCTTTAGCACTGAGAGTGCTTCCTTAGCTGACAAAAATCGGTTTTCCACTGCGGGTTCCAGCAGCTTTTCCAACCAGTCTGCGAACTCAGATGAAAATGGTAGCTGAGAGCGGAAATTAATCTTGAGTTGGCGAGAAGGAAATTCCGAGGGCGATCGATGAGTCAGCACATAGAGTAAAGTTGTTCCTAAGCCATACAGATCGGTTGCTGGGAAAGCTTGTCCCCGAAACTGTTCTGGTGCCATGTAGCCGTAAGTGCCGACTACCGTACTGCCAGCAGTAATTGTATTCTGATAAGTGGCTTTGACCGAACCAAAATCCACTAAAAATATTTGTCCGTCTTCGCGCCGAACGATGTTATGAGGTTTGATATCTCGGTGGATAACTGGTGGGGTAAGTTGGTGCAGGTAGCTCAAAACATCCAAAATTTGGCTAGCTAGCTGCCGAACATCCTTTTCCGTTGCGTGCCATCCGCTTTGCACCAAAGAAAAGAGCGATCGGCCCTCTGCCAATTCTTGCACTAGGTAGAAACTATGGTTATTCGGCCTTTCCACCTGGAAATAGTCTATATAACAAGGAATGCCGGGATGATTCAAGTGGGAAAGGACGCTGGCTTCTCTTTCAAACAATTCTAAAACTTTCCAGTCAGCCATGCGGTCTAGGGACAGCCCTTTGATCGCCACCCGCTTACGAGTTTGCAGATCTTCGGCCTCGTAAGTCGTCCCCGTTCCACCTTGCCCTAAAATGTTGACAATCTGATACCGTTCGGCAACGATATCTTCCGGCTGGTGCAACAGTTCCATGAGGATTTTTACACTGTGGGTTGTACTCTGATTTTAAGCTAGCGATCGGCGGTCATATCAAGTAGGGGCGGGTTTTGCCGAGAGATTGTCTGTTTCATAGAAGCGTTATCTGCTAAACCCGCCCCTACCAATTTATAACTTAGACATACTAATGACTTTTGACAAAGAAGAAGCTTTACAACTTATCCGTAATAGTCTGCGGGAAGGACAAAGACAAATGGCAGACTGGCGGGGTGGCCCGCTGGCGGTTTCTGCGGTTCCCGGTGCGGGTAAATCTACGGGGATGGCGGGTGCGGCGGCTTTAGCGATCGCACGTAACCAACTGCATAACCGTCGCCAGCTAGTCGTCGTCACCTTTACCCGTTCAGCTGCCGCCAATATCAAAGCCAAAATCCGCAAATATCTGCGCGAGCAATTATCTTTAGCACAAGTAGGCTTTGTTGTCCATACATTGCACGGCTTAGCGCTGAACATTGCCAACCGTCATCCAGAACTATCTGGGTTGAATTTAGATAACGTTACTATAGTTACGCCCGATCGCAGTCACCGCTTAATTCGGACTGCGGTGGAACGGTGGATTGCCGCCAATCCGCGCAGATATCAAGTTTTGGTAGAAGGACAGCAATTTGATGGAGAGGAAACCGAGCGATTGCGTCGTCAGTCGGTTTTACGCACAGAAGTCCTGCCCTCACTGGCTCAAACGGTAATTCACGAAGCAAAAAGTTCTGGTTACTTGCCAGCAAAATTGTGGGAATTGAGTACTGAGACTAGGGATGAATATGAAATTTTAGCTCTAGCAGCTGGGTTATACGAAAATTATCAGGACTTATTGCGATCGCGCGACTTCATCGACTACGACGAAATGATTCTCGCCGCCTTGCGAGTTCTGGAGAACGAAAACGCCCGCCGTCTTTGGCAAAACCAAGTATTTGCCGTCTTTGAAGACGAAGCGCAAGACTCCTCTCCCCTCCAGACCCGATTACTGGAGATTCTCGCCACTAACCCAGAAGCGGAAAAATCCCAAATCAATCTGGTGCGAGTTGGCGACCCAAATCAAGCAATTAACTCCACTTTCACTCCCGCAGATCCAAAGTATTTCCGCGACTTTTGTGAAGCCTGCAAAGCCGAAAACCGACTGGCGACAATGGATCGAGCCGGTCGCAGCAGCCAGATTATCATCGATGCGGCTAACTTTGTCCTCGACTGGGTAAATAACTCCCAATTGGCAGGTACAGCCCAACCTTTTCGCCCCCAGAAAATTCTCCCAGTTACAGCAGGTGACCCCCAACCCGATGCTAACCCTGCCCCAGTCGGTCGCGGTCTGGAAATCTATACTCCTGACGATATTCATCACACAGTCAAACTAATTGGCGATCGGGCGATCGAATTATTAGCCCCTATTAACAAGGAGAGTGGGGTAGGATCGGCAGCAGTTTTAGTGCGGACAAACGACCAAGGAAGATTTGTTGCCCAACAGCTAAGACAGGAATATGGAAATCGGATAGATATATTCGATGTCATCCAGCAGACTCTCTATACAAAAGTTCCAGCAGAAATCCTCTTTCTGCTGCAATTCCTCGATCGGCCCCATTCCCCCGACCACTTAAAAGCCGCCTTAGAAGTGCTGGTAGAACGTCAACTGATACCCCCACAAGATCTCAACCCCCTCGCCAGTCTACCAGAGCAGTTTCTCTACCCAGGCCCCCTCGACCCACCCCAAACAGAGGTAGTCCTTAAAGCGCGTAGCTTCTGTACTAAGTTACTCCGCGCCAGAATTGAGTTGCCCCACTACCAACTGATTACCTTCCTAGCTTTAGCTTTGAATTATGACCAAACGGAACTTGCTACCGCCGACAAATTAGCCGAACGGATATTCCGACAAACAGCGAGTAACAGTTCTATGACTGCTACTCTGGACGCGCTGAGCGAAATTGTCACTTCAGAAAGATTTGAACCAGTTGATACTGAAGGCAACGAGAGCCAATTTACTCAACCTGGTAAGCTGACCATCATCACGATGCACAAAGCCAAAGGGCTAGATTGGGATTACGTTTTTATCCCGTTTTTACACGCCTCAATGATTCCCGGTAGTCTGCGGATACCAGCACCGTCTCAGTTTCTGGGCGACTTTACTTTGGCAGAAGTAGCCCGCGCCCAAATTCGTGCTAGTCTTCACGGTGAATTTCCCTTACCAGAAGTGGCCCAAGCTTGGGAACAAGCCGGATATCTCAAGACAGCTGAGGAGTTTCGTCTTCTTTACGTTGCTATGACGCGGGCGAAGCGTTTGCTGTGGATGTCTGCCGCGTCATCAGCGCCTTTCACCTGGAGCAAACCGGAGAATTTGCAGGAACAACTCCCTTGTCCGGTTTTGCCAGCATTAAAGAGCAGATTTCCGCGATCGGTCGTTTCCCTGTCTATGATGCCGATATGATCTGCTGCAAAATTTCTATCAATTCTCCTGGTTTGGTGCAGCTAAACGCAAGGCGTTTCCTCTTTGACGTGCTGCTTCAAAATAGCGACTATTTTCCGCTTCTAAACGGGCAATAAATTCATCTAATTCAGCGATATTTCTGTCCATGCGTTGCACTACTTCACGCAAGCGGGTAACAGAACGCGCCCTAGTTTCAGCATCGGGAATTCTGGGTTGATTGCTCACAGCAGTGTTTTGAGCGTGTAATCTAAGGGTAAACACTTAGGTTTAATAATAGCTTAATATTAAGATCTTTAAAATTAAAAGTAAGCTGCCCTCTCACTTACAACTGATATTGTTGTTTTGTTAAGGATTTTTTAAGATTTATAACTTTTAGTTTTTTGCAATCCAGCAAAAGTAAGATAAAGATATGTAATTTAAATCACACTAAATCTTTGCGAAATGCTTCTAGGGAACCAGGATGACTACCAACAATTTAGCTACTGACAAGCTGAGCGACCAAATTCAAAGTTATAGCCAGAGGCAATTCACTGGGAGGCTTGATATACAGGGAGCAACTACTTGGAGCCTTTACTTTTGTCTTGGTCGCCTTGTCTGGGCTACCGGGGGAGTACATCTGCACAGAAGGTGGAACCGGCTTCTGACTCAATACTGCCCCCAGATACCTCCTAATGGTGTCCGCCTCCGAGAGACAGAACTATCTAGATACTGGGAGTATCAAGTTCTGACTGTTTTGGTGAAGCGGCAGAAGATCGCAGGGGAACAAGCTGTGGCTGCGATCAAGAGCGCCGTAGCGGAAGTATTATTCGATATTCTACAGCACCAGGAGAAACAGCCGCTAACATTCACTGTCGATCGAGAAGATGTGTTGGATGCGTCGCTAACCTTAATGAACCCAGCACAAGCTCTCCAAGAGTCCCAACAGGTTTGGGAAACCTGGTGCAAAGCTGGTTTAGGGAATTTATCTCCAAATTTTGCTCCTGTACTCAAACAACCAGAGGAACTGCAAAAGCTGGCCTCACCCCGCGTTTATCAAACCCTGGTAAAGGTGATTGACGGAAAACATAGTCTGAGAGATTTGTCGATTTTTATTAAGCAAGATTTACTTTTGTTAGTGCGATCGCTCCTCCCCTATATCCGCAAAAAAATCATCGGACTGGTAGAAATTACGGACGTGCCTCAACAAGCCGTAACCCCCATAACCGCCACAACCCCCACAATCTCATCGCAAACAAGCCGGGAAGAAGCACGCATCCCCCCTACTGCACCGCCCCAACCGCCAGTTTCATCAGCTAGACCCTTATCCTCACCGCCTGGGCCACCAGTTTTATCACGTAGACCCTTAGTGGCATACGTAGACGATAGCGTACTCGACTGCCAAATAATGGAGGATATTCTTAACAAAGCTAACTATGGATTTCTCAGTATCAAAGATTCCATGCAAGCTTTGCCCCTGCTGCTGCAACACAAACCAGATGCAATTTTCTTAGATCTGGTTATGCCAGTTGCTAACGGCTACGAAATTTGCGCCCAGATCCGGAGAATTTCATCTTTTAAAAACACACCCATTATTATTCTCACCGGCAATGACGGTATAGTTGACCGAGTTCGCGCCAAAATGGTTGGGGCAACTGACTTTTTGGCTAAGCCGGTAGTAGCCCAAAAAGTACTGGCAGCCCTCCAAAAGCACTTAAATTCTTCATCTTTTTCAGAGTCTGCACCTCCATTGTTGCACTATCAAGCTTTGTAAAGAGGTAATGGGGAATTTTAGATTTGAGATTTTAAATCTGCCATCTAAAAATTCAAATTACCGCTTGCAAATCGTCATTTAAGAGGATTGTATGAGTACAGTATTAGTAGTTGAAGATAGCTTGACGGACATGGAAGTCATGACTTCCTACCTGCAACAAGCTGGGTTATCTGTGGTTACTGCCAAGAGTGGTGAAGAGGCTCACGAAAAACTGCATTCACACAAGCCAAACTTGATTATTCTTGATGTCGTCTTGCCCGGTCAAAGTGGGTTTGAACTGTGCCGAGAAATAAAAAGCGATCCGGAGACTAACCAGATTCCAGTAGTCATGTGTTCCACAAAAGATACTGATGTTGACAAAATGTGGGCTAATATGTTAGGTGCGGATGCCTACTTGCCCAAACCCGTAGAGCAGACAGAATTGCTGCGTACAATCCGACAACTAATGAAGTAGTCATTAGTCATTAGTCATTAGTCAGTTGTTTTTGTACTATCCACTATCGACTAAGGACTAAAAAATGAACAATGAACAATTAACAATAACTAAAAAGTATGGTTGATTCTGTAAAACAGGTTTCCGCGCTTACCCGTGTTGCGCCTATTCGTAAAGCAGCAGCTTCCGCAGAGGCAGAGAAATTTTTACGCTTTCAGCTAGGCTCAGAAGGTAAAGCTTTGCTTCCCGTTAATATTATCAGCCAGGTAATGCGGGTATTGGGGGCTGATATTCTGCCGGTTCCTCAAATGCCTAGTTGCGTGCTGGGAATTTACAACTGGCGCGGGGAGATGCTGTGGCTGGTGGATATCGGTCAACTAATGGGATTTCCAGCCTTGTGCGAACTTTCTGTTGGTAAGGGGGGAGTTGGGGGGGATTTGATGGCGATCGCTATCCAAGTAAACGACCAATATCTAGGATTAGTCGTTTCGCAAATAAGCGATATCGAATTGCACGATATCCAACAAATACAAGTCCCTTCCATAGGATTGTTCTCTCCAGAAATAATGCCTTATTTGCAGGGTTACTTAGTTGCAGCGAATAACGAAGTTTTGATGGTACTTAATGCTGAAGCGCTAGCACAAGCTCCTCTTTGGAAGAAATTTCAAAGTTAATAGGACTTACGCTTTTCTCCCCCCTAGCCCCCCAAATCTGGGGGGAATGAGGAGGGGCCCCCCAGATTTGGGGGGGCGGGGGGGCAAAACCAAGGTTTTTGCGTAAGTCCTGGTTAATAAAATCCTTTCATCCAAAATCCTTTCATCCAAAATCCAAAATCGATTGACTGAGGCTTAATCATGACTGCGTACTACCAAAGTAATCAAACCGAACAAGAAACTAACGGTAATAAAGGCGATCGGCCCCAGATAAATGGCAGTTCCCCTATCCGCATAATCGCTACAGCATTGGGCAGCTTAAAATCAGACTTAGAAAAATCGGTCGTATGGAAAACACCGGAATTCCAAAATAAAGTGCTGCGGATAGAAAGTTTGGTGGCCAACGTAGAGCAAAAATTTAAAGCCACCTGGGATACAAGCATTCAAGCACAATTTAAGAGCGAGCGAGACAAATTATTTGCGATCGCATCTACAATTCGCCAAGCACCAGACGTAGATACCAAACTAAGAACCGCCGTCATCGAACTGCGGAAAAACCTGCAAGCCGATCGCGTACTGATCTATCGCTTCAACGGAGATAGCTTTGGGGTCGTCGTAGCAGAAGCAAGCGAGCGAGAATTGACTTCATCCTTGGGACAAAGTTTTGCCAGCAGTTGTTTTGGGGCCGATCGAGCCTCAGATTATTTATCTCGGCAAGTTGTAGCAATTGATGATATTTCTGCCAACGAAATCACCCTTTCTCAAATGCAGTTGCGGGAGAATCTGCAAGTAAAAGCAACTTTAAGCATACCCCTGTTGATGGATGAAAAAGTATGGGGTTTGCTGGTAGTACAACAGTGCAGTACAACCCGTCATTGGCTGGAAACAGAAATCAACTTAGTTTATCAGATTGCCATAGAACTCTCCATGATTATGCAGCCGCATGAATTCCGCGTGCAGTTGCAACGTCAGGTGGAACAAGAGCAAACCTTGAACAAAGTTATCAGTCGCATCCGACAATCCCAGGATCTGGATACCCTATTCAAATCAACTAGCCGAGAAGTCAGACAGCTACTTAATGCCGATCGCGTGGCAGTGTTTCGCTTCTTTCCTGAAAAAGGCTTTGACGAAGGAGAATTTATCTCCGAGGATGTCCTATCTAGCTACACTTCAACATTGGGATTAAAAGTACGCGACCACTTATTCGGAGAACAGTTTGCTCCTCTATATCGGCAGGGTAGAATCCAAGCGGTTGCTGATATCCACAATTCGGGAATGTCCGAATGTCACGTTGAGTTACTCGCCCAATTTCAAATCCGAGCTAACTTAATTGTGCCCTTAATAAACGGAGAAGAATTGTGGGGATTGCTTTGCATCCACCAGTGCAATGGCCCGCGTCAGTGGCAAACCCATGAAATTGATTTTGCCAAGCGAATTGCCGCTCAATTTGGGGTTGCTTTGGGTCAAGCGAACTATCTGCAACAACTGAAAGATAAATCGGAACAGTTAACTGTTGTAGCCGAACGGGAGAAAAACTTTATTCAGATTATCGGTAAAGTTGGACAATCAATTGCCGATAAGATTCAGAATTCCCAGGACATCGACACAATTTTCAAAACAACCACTCAACAAATCCGACGGTTGTTAAGTGCAGATCGAGTAGTAATTTATCACTTCAATCCCGATTGGAGCGGTACATTCATGGCCGAGTCCGTTGCTACCGGCTGGACGAGTCTAGTAAACAATCATTCAGATGATAACCACTACGTAGACGACATTGTTGATTATGGCGGTACGCTACAACGAAAGGGAGCCAAATTCAGAGTTGCCGACACTTATTTGCAGCAAACTAGAGGAGGACATCGCCACGAACGCCACAATTTCGTAGTTGATGATGTCTCCAAGGCAGGTTTTCCAGATTGCTACATAGAACTTTTGGAGCAATTTGAGGCCAAAGCCTACATACTTGTGCCGATTTTTGCAGGAGAAAAGCTTTGGGGCTTAGTTGGTGCTTATCAAAACACAGGTTCTCGTCATTGGGAAGAGTCTGAGGTGAATTTGCTGACTCAGATTGGCACTCAATTAGGAGTAGCCTTGCTGCAAAGCGAAAGCATCAAACAATTGCAGAAAAAATCTGAAAAACTGGGTGAGGTAGCACAACGGGAGCAAACGCTAACTAAAGTTATCGACAAGATTCGGCTGTCGTTAGATGTTAATAATATCTTCAAGACGACTACCCAGGAAATGCGACAGTTGCTCAATTGCGATCGCGTGGCAGTTTATCAGTTCCAACCCGACTGGAGTGGGATATTTGTGGCAGAGGCGGTAGGCGGTAGCTGGAGGAAATGGGTCGGCCCCGATTTTACCACCGTTTGGGAAGATACCCACTTGCAAGAAACCCAAGGCGGTCGATATCGCAACAATCAAAAGTTTGCCGTCGAAGATATTCACTCCAAAGCTGATGATGTCACCAAGGCTGGTTTGTCTCGCTGTCACGTCGAAATGCTGGAGCATTATGAGATCAAAGCTTATATTATCGTGCCGATTTTTGTGGGCGATACGCTTTGGGGTTTGCTAGCTTCTTATCAACACTCAGATGTTCGTCAGTGGGAAGATTCTGAGGTGAACTTGCTGGCTCAAGTTGGTATCCAAATGGGTGTGGCTTTGCGACAAGCCAAATATGTGGAACAAGTTAAGCAGCAATCTGAGGAATTGGCTACGGCGGCAAAACGGGAGAAGGAAGCAAAAGAGCTGTTGCAACAACGAGCTATTCAGTTGCTGGGTGCTATTCAGCCGACTTTGAAGGGTGACTTGACTGGACGACTTCCGATCACAACCGATGAAGTGGGGACGATCGCGGATGCTTACAATAACATGATTCAAAGCTTACGCAAAATCCTCGTGCAGGTGCAGGCTGCGGCTGGAAAGGTGCAACAGACTTCTCAGGTGAGCGGTTTGTCGATTGAGGTACTCTCTAAGGAATCCCAGCATCAGTTCCAGGAACTCACCCAGGCTCTCGGACAGGTTAAGGCGATGGTAGATTCCACGCAAGCGGTGGCAATAAACGCTCATCAGGTGGAAGTGGCGGTAAAGCAAGCTAACCAAACTGTACGCCAAGGTGATGCAGCGATGAACCGCACGGTGGAGGAAATCATCACAATTCGGGAGACGGTGGCGACAACTGGTAAGAAGATTAAGCGCCTGAGCGAATCATCGCAAAAAATCTCGAAAGTGGTGAATTTGATTCGGGATTTGGCTACTCAAACTAACTTGTTGGCGCTCAATGCTGCGATCGAAGCTACGAGAGCGGGAGAATACGGTAAGGGGTTTGCTGTGGTAGCGGATGAAGTGCGTAGTCTGGCTCGTCAGTCGGCGGGAGCAACAACTGAAATCGAGCAGCTGGTGCAGGAAATTCAATCGGAAACGGGGGAAGTCGTAATAGCGATGGATACCGGCATTCAACAGGTGGTGCAAGGTACTCATCTGGTAAATGAAAGTCGCCAGAGTTTGAATGAGATCGTGACTGCGACGGCACAAATTCAAAAGTTGGTAGAGGGGATTACACAGGCGACTCAGTTGCAAACTCAGCAATCTCACTCTGTGACTGAAACGATGACGAGCGTGGCTGCGATCGCTAACAAAACTTCTGCGGATTCTCTGAATATTTCAGCTTCCTTCAAAGAGTTACTAACAATGGCAGAAGATTTGCAGGCTAGTGTCGGACGATTCAAAGTCAATTGAGTGAAAGAGATTTCAAATTTTAGATTTTAGATTTCAAATTTAAAATTAAGAAAATCTGAAATCTGAAATCTCTTTCAATTGTTCTCATATCTGCGTTCATCAGCGTTCATCCTTCTTTATCTGCGGTAAAAATTAACCTACGATAAAAACAGACAATTTGACGATATCAATCTTACACTAACGATGCGACCGGACATCATAGGCAAAGGCTGAAAGTGCAAGATTTAATTAATTTCAGATTTCAGATTTTCTTAATTAAAATTTGAAATCTCCCATCTAAAATTTGAAATCTCTTTAAATTTGAAATCCAAAAATCATGAGCATTGACACTACTATCCGCGAACAAGGTTATCAATACTTTGTTACAGAAGCGCCAGAACTGTTGCAAGCGATGGAGCAAGATTTGCTAACTTTAAAGTCAGATTACAGCCTTGTTAAAGTCCATAGTCTGATGCGGACAACCCATACCCTCAAAGGTGCCGCGGCTAATATGGGTTTAGAGACAATTAAAACCGTAGCCCACCATTTGGAGGATGTATTTAAGGCTCTTTATAACCCCGATTTGGTGATTGATACGGAGTTGGAAACGCTGTTGCTTCAGGGGTACGAGTGTCTGCGCTTACCTTTGATGCTGGAGATCCAAGGCGGTTATGTGAATGACAGTGAAGTTTTGGATCGGACGGTTTATATTTTTGCCCAATTGCAAGAAAAATTAGGAGATTATTTTGGTCGAGAAACTCATATTCCAACTTCACTTGAACTGGGATTTGATATCACTAAATCTATTTTTGAAGTTGGTGTGAAACAACGGCTGGAAGAGTTAGCAGATGTTTTAAAGAATTGCAAGCCGTGGCAGGTAGATCCAGCTTTACGAGAACAGGCGGAAATTTTTGTAGGCTTGGCGGAATCTCTAAATTTACCGGGGTTTGGTGCGATCGCACAAAAAACTGTTGCGGCTCTAGATCTTCATCCAAAACAGGCAGCTACTATTGCTAAGGTGGCGCTGACAGATTTTTGGCAAGGGTGGGCGGCTGTGGTAGCAGGCGATCGCACCCGTGGTGGAGAACCCTCCTTTACTTTACAACAGCTAGCCGGGACAATTCTGTCAGCAGGAGTGGCTTCGGGAGCAGAGGGGCAGGGGGGCAGAGGAGCAGAGGGGCAGGGGGGCAGAGGAGCAGAGGGGCAGGGGGGCAGAGGAGCAGAGGGGCAGGGGGGCAGAGGGGCAGAGGAGCAGGGGAGTAGGGGGGCAGAGGATCTCTTGAGTGGGGGAGAAAAGGAAAATGAAGAATCTCTTTTCTATGAATCAGATCTGCTATTCTCTAGCTTTCAAGATGATTCAGAAACTCTTGTTGATATAGAAAACTCTGTTGATTTTCCAGAGATATCTTTAGATCCAACGCTGGACGATGTTTTTGGCAGCTTCGCAGTCGATCTTGGTGAAGGGAGTTATGAAATTAACCAACTAGAACAGCAGACAACAGATGCAACGCTAACCGAGGTGGCGAACGATCCCGAAAGCAGGGAAAATCGAGAAAATTCGCAATTCCCAATTCTCAATTCTCAATTCATCAATCAAAAATCCGCAATTCCAGGTAGAAGCCAGGGAACGAGCCAAAATCCAAAATCGGTAGCCCCATCTGTAAGAGTTGAGTTAGAACTGCTAAAACGCCTAAGTCACTGGGCGGGTGAATTGTTGATTAACCAAAATCGGCTGGGTAACATTGCCGAACAAATTCAAGAATCTGTGGTCCGATCGCGCTTGCGCTTGCGACGCCACGAGCAAACAATGAGCGAACTGCGCGACTGGTCCGATCAAATATTTAGTTCTCAGGAACGTCAAAGTGCAAAATGGCAGATTTCAAATTTTAAATTGCAAATTCAACCAGGAAAAATCCCATCGGCAATCTCAAATTTTAAATCTGAATTTAGCTCTAGTTTTGATTCCTTGGAATTGGATACCTACAGCGAACTTCACGTACTGTTGCAGTCTGCCCTAGAAGAAATCGTTCAACTGGAAGAAGCCACAGATTCTACTGACATATTAGCAAGGCAATCCAGTCAAATTATTGAAAAACAGCGACGCCTGTTGAAGAACGTGCAAGATGACATGAGAGAGGCACAAATGTTGCCTGTTGGGGAAATTTTTAGCCGCTTTCCCCGACTCTTGCAACAACTGGCGACAGCTCATCGCAAATCAGTAGAACTTACACTACAAGGTACAGATGTGCTAGTGGATAGGGCGCTGGCAGACAAGCTGTACGATCCCCTCCTGCATTTAGTGCGTAATGCTTTCGATCACGGCATAGAGCTTCCTGAAATTCGATCTAGGTGCGGAAAACCAGAAACAGGTAACGTTGAAATTCGCGCCTATCATCGGGGAAATCAAACAATAATTGAAGTAAGCGATGATGGTCAGGGACTAGATTTAGAGCGCATCCGTCAGCGTGCTGTTGAACTGAATTGGATGTCTGCCGAACAAGCTAAGAGTTTATCTGAGAATGCGGTATTGGATTTATTATTTGAGCCGGGATTTTCCACCGTCTCCCAAGTTAGCGAACTTTCCGGTCGCGGTATCGGTTTGAATGTTGTTCGTTCCCAAATGCAAGCGGTTTCTGGCTCAGTTACGGTTTACTCCGAACCGCAGCGAGGAACTACGTTTTCTCTACAGTTCCCGCTCACTTTAACGGTGGCAAAGTTGATGGTTTGTGAGGCGGGTGGTGCTGTTTATGCGCTGCTATCCGATGCTGTGGAACAGATAATCATCCCTAAATCTGCCCAAATTCAGCAACTGGAAGGTCAAAAAGTTTTGCGCTGGAGTACGGGCAACTCTCAATCTATGGTGCCTGTATATAATATGGCAGATTTGCTTGGTTATACTTCCCATTCCCAAGTCTCTGGTTATAGTCCGTTGCTGCTGCTACGCCAGAATCAGGAACTTTTGGGGTTGGAAGTTGACCAAATCTTGGGCGAACAAGAACTGGTGATCAGACCTTTGGGTAAAGCGATCGCACCTCCGAGCTATGTTTATGGTGGTAGCACTTTAGCCGATGGTCGCCTCACTCTCGTTATTGATGGTAGTGCCTTAGTCGATCGCTTATTTGACAAACTTGTACAGCAGGAGACTCCTAACAGGGAAAAAGAAAATACTCCCGCTCTACCTCTGGCCCCCTCTCCCCCTCTTCACCTGCCATCTTCTTCGCCTAAAATTTTGGTGGTGGATGATTCCATTAGCGTGCGGCAAACTCTGGCATTGCTGCTGCAAAGAGCGGGCTACCAAGTGTTACAAGCGCAAAATGGTGCTGAGGCATTACAGCAAATGCGCCAAAATCGCGCGATCGAATTAGTAATTTGCGATATTGAAATGCCTTCGATGAATGGGTTTGAATTTTTAAATCATCGTCGTCAAGAGCCTGATTTAGCTAAGGTGCCTGTGGTAATGCTGACTTCTCGCCGGGGTGAAAAACATCGCCTCATTTCCCTAGAAATGGGGGCTGTGGGATATTTCACTAAGCCTTATCAAGAAGATGAACTTTTGGGTGCGATCGCAGATTTGCTCAATCCAAAAGTTCCGGCTCTTGTCAATTCTTAACAACAGGCAGCAAAAATCGGAAATCCAAGCTATTTTGGGGATAGGAACGATAAAATTAGGGCAGAAGCGATGACAATAGCACTTCCGACCTCCCTCACTCTGGAAGCTTTCCTAAAACTGCCGGACACTCAACCTGCCAGTGAATTTATTAACGGACGCATTCACCAAAAGTCGATGCCCCAAGGCAAACACTCTCGCTTGCAACTCAAGTTTTGCAACACTGTCAATCTGGTTGCGGAAACCGAAAAAATTGCCCTAGCTTTTCCCGAATTGCGTTGTACTTTTGGTGGGCGTTCTATTGTGCCTGATGCTACAGTGTTTGCTTGGGAGAGAATCACTTTTGAAGCAGATGGCGAAGTTCCCAATGCCTTTGAAATTCATCCCGACTGGACAGTAGAAATTCTCTCGCCCGACCAGAAAGCAACTAAGGTTATTAGTAATATCTTGCACTGCTTGAAATATGGGACTCAGCTTGGATGGTTAATCGATCCAGAGGAGCGGTTGATTTTAGCATTTATTCCTGGACAAGAACCTGTTGAGTTAACGGGGCAAGATCGCCTGCCAATACCAGAGTTTTTTACATTAGATTTGACTGTTGAGCAGGTTTTTGGTTGGCTGAAAGTAGGTCAAATGACTCTTTGAAGAGCATATCCCATTTTGATATTTCCGTCAAATTCTGAAATCATTCCTTCACAAGCCACACTTGAAATCTTTACATGATACTTCATTGTTTAGCTGATAGATTATGGTAGGTTATATTTACGACGCTGTTCTTCTGCAAATGCCTCAAATGAGCGGGATTTACCTACTGCAAAGTCGTCTAAACCACGTTGGATACCTGCGATCGCTTCTGCATAGTCTTGTGCTTCCCACTCCAAAATTTTCACTAATAATTCAGCAGCAACAATAGAAACATCTTTTCCCTGTCTGGCAGCTTCTTCAAAGAGCTTTGCTTCTGCTTCTGGACTAAGTGTTACGGTAATACTCATAGATCGCTACTGGTGAAAGGCTTTAACGTAAGTCTAGCGTAACTCAAGTAGAGGTTGCGGCACGATTCGCTAGGTCTGTCAGCGTAAATAATATAATATGTTTTTATGACCAGAATCATCGAACGCGATATCCCTCCCAACGCTTGCGCGATCGCATTTTGTTCGCTCACGAGGTAGTATTTTTAGAGGGTGCGATCGCAAATTCCGAGTAACTCAGTTACCACTACCGTATTCCCATCAAAGAGATACTATTATCTCTACACTTGGCAGTTCATGCTGTCCAATCCTCTGTCATCAAGCCGCGAACCCTGCTAAAGTCACTAATATTGCGAGTCAACAGCACCAAGTTCCGCGAAAGTGCGATCGCTGCGATCCGTAAATCCATCGTTGCTATACGAACTCGTTGCGATCGTAACTCCTCGAAGACTGTCGCCGCCCCAGGATCGAATGGCAAGATCGGTGCTGCCGAAAACCCTTGAATGATTTCCATCAGGAGGATATATCCACGAACTGTATTAGCAGGTGTTTGGGAACGAGTAATAAAGGTATGAGCGCCAATTACTTGCTCGTGAAAACTGACGATAGAAAAGGCAAAATCCGTAGGTTGGTGGAAAGCGATGCGAGTAGCTAATACTGCATACTCCGCTCCCGATCGCCGTTGTAGAAAGCTAATGTGGTCAGTATCCAACAAGTATTTCACGGCTACTCCGACGCTTCATCTATAGGTTCCTCAGCGTAGCGCAATGACTTTCCGTACTCCAAAGCTTCCAAAAAAGCTGCCTCATCAGAAATTGAACCGATCACCTTTTCCAGCCAATTATTAGCAGTAGGAGTACTGTCAATTCGGCGTTTAAGGTCAGCAACTGTATGCTCGATAGTTGCTAAACGCTGTTCGATTGTTGTTTCGTTTAACATGATTTTCCTCAATAATATTACCCTTGCTACCTCGCAGTATAACATTAGCGATCGCATCCTGTTCGCTCACCAGGTAATGTTTTTAGAGGGTGCGACGCTATTCATGCTAAAATTATTACAAATTTATTACTGGTTGAGATGTCTTTTAAATGGAATTAACACACTTGTCAAGTACGGGTCAAGTTATTATTCCCAAAGCTTTGCGAGATGCTCATCGCTGGGAAGCAGGGCAAGAACTAATCGCAATTGACATGGGTGATGGTATTCTTCTAAAACCCAAAAAACCTTTTTTACAAACTAAGTTAGAGAATGTGGCGGGCTGCCTGAAATATCAAGGAAAACCTAAAAGTATCGATGAATTAGAAGATGCTATTCGTCAGGGTGTAGAGGAGCAGTGGGATGATTGCAGTTGATACAAATATTGTGGTACGACTTCTGACGCAAGACGATGAACAACAATATAATAAAAGTCTGAAACTGTTTCAGGACGAAGACATATTTATTCCAGACACCGTAATTCTTGAAACTGAGTGGGTACTGCGTTTTGCCTACAAGTTTAAGCCAGTCGAGATTTGTACAGCATTTAAAAATCTTTTTGGTTTACCGAATGTTCATATCTCTAATGCAAGTTTAATGGCAGAAGTTCTGCAATGGCATGAGAATGGGTTAGATTTTGCCGATGCTTTGCATCTGGCACAAAGTCAAAATTGTTCGGCGCTATATACGTTTGACGACAAGTTTGTGAAAAGAGCTAAAGAGTTAACGCAGTGTGAGGTTAAGGAACCTTTATAAATGAATTTTTTATTATGAATAGATAACTTCACCTCATCAATCATAACAGCGATCGCATCTTGTTCGCTCACTAGGTAATGTTTTTAGAGGGTGCGATCGAAACTGGCGAGTAACGAATTTTGTTAGATCGGCGTGATAAATATCATTCTAAGCTACAATTGAGAGATGGGAGAGTGCCTACAGCAGGCCACCCGAAAACCCAATTATTTCTGCTAGTTCATTGTTTTTCTTAACAACTAACGATAAGTTTTTGAGCCTGAGTCGATGATGAGTAAATTTGTTGAACCGATTAATATAGAAATATCGCCTGCTTCTCTGGGTCAAGGCGAACAAGCAATCCGGCAAGAAATTGCTTTGCAACTATACGCCCAAAATATTTTTACCTTTGGTCAAGCACGTCACTTAGCTAATTTATCTGTATGGGAATTTCAACAACTTTTGGGACAAAAAAAGATCGATCGCCATTATAATGAAACAGACTTAGGTGAAGATATTAGCACAATTCAAACAGGTGCTTGGTAGTGACAGTCATTTCTAATACTACACCTCTGATAAATTTTGCTGCCATCAATCGGCTTGATATCTTACAGGCTATGTTTGGACAGATTGTGATTCCCCAAGCTGTATATGATGAAACTACGGGTTCAAATTTCCCCGATTCGCAAGTTGTTCTGCAAGCAATTGCTTCAGGATGGCTTCAAGTTCGTCAAGTCTCGACCATAGCAAGCGAAATTTCCCCAACGCTAGATCAAGGGGAACGGGAAGCAATTGCTTTGGCGATCGCAACTAGCGAGCAGCGAATTTTGTTAGATGAGCGTGAAGCACGTCAAGTAGCTCAAAGTTTTGGGTTACAAGTAATTGGTAGTCTTGGTATTCTCTTGTTGGCAAAAAATAAACAGATAATTCCTCAAGTACAACCTTTACTTGATGCTATGATCCACACAGCCCAATATTGGGTCAGCGCTACACTTTATCAACAAGTTTTACGACAGGCAGGAGAGTTTGTTGAGTAGCGATCGCATTTTGTTCGCTCACCAGGTAATGTTTTTAGAGGGTGCGATCGGCCTGTTGCATACAAACACTGCAAAACTAGGCTAAACTTAGTACAGAAATACCCAACCTCGCTTTGCTATCAGCGATCGTGAGTCGATGATGAGTAAATTTGTTGCGTAGCTACCAAATATCATTGATAGAACCTCCTGTAGTTTCTATGTCCTGTAAATCCTCTCTAAGAGCTTCTATGAGTCCTATCATAACTGCCTCAATTTCACTAGGATCATTCTCCAAACCAGCATCAATAAGAGCGTTCCATTGATCTCGAAGATGATAACGGACAGTTTGAGAATATTTTGAATTTTCGTCGTGACTTTTTCGATGAAACTCTTCTGATAAGAGTATTCTGTTTTCACGACCGTTCATATCTATGTCTGTAAGCTCGATTGCCTGTTGTACCAATTTGGAATCCTTCCAAAGATGTACTGGAATAATATGGTGATCTACAAGCTTTCCACCCCCTAGAGATTTCCCCCCTCGCTTCAGCTTTGCTGCTATTTCTGGAGCTATTATCTCAGAGATATTCAAATGAGTAGAAACCAGCATAGCAAGATCTAATGGTGAGTCTAGACGCTTTCTGAATACAATTTTTCCTTGACTGGGTTCTTTAATAAGAAACTCACTTGCATATGAATCATACATCATCAAATAGTCACCCGGTTTAATATTATACACCGTGTGAAATAGGGAGCCTGCTTGAATAGGTTGCTTTGTCCACTGTGCCATTCCCATGATATTATCTTAACTCACCACTAAGTAGTTTCAGAAGAATCAAGAAGAGAATTTCAATTTCGTCGTCGCTCAAGGCATCTCTCATTTGAGAACGCAATTTTGAGCGATCTAGACCTCTGAGCTTTCGGACAACTTTTTTCTCCTTATCTTCTAGTTGATCGCGCTTTTCGATTTTGTCAAACTGGTCACCAAACTCCTTTAGAATATCTTCAACTGTAGACTTCTGTAATTCTCGTCGGAACTGATTTTGGTCGAAATGGTGTCTTCGCCGTGGTTTATCCCAAGGTGCGGAAATAGGGTTACGACCATCACCTAACCAAAGGTCGAGAAGCCAGAAAATCGTTCCGAGTGTAAACATTGTCGCAATAAAGCACCACTTGATGATGGTTACAACAATGCCAGATACCACGCCTAACACTTGAAGTGTTTTATCTAAACCTGTTTGCGAATTTTCAGATTTTTTAATTTTTTCCTCATCCATATCCATACCTGTGTAATATCTAGAGGGGTTGAAAAGTACGACTCTTTTGGTATAATAGACCGATCGCACCCAAACTGAAAAGCGGAAAAAGACGGATCTTTCTAAAATATTTCTAAAATTGGGATAAAGGCGGAAAAAGACGGATAAAGACGGAAGAAGTCGGGTATAATAACCACAGTTATCTCACATTCCCACTGATGGACAGTCGCGAGGTCTTGCAATTTGTAAATGAAGTTATGTACGCTAAGACGGGAAAACGTCTAAATAACTTACAGCGCGAAGTTATTATGGGAATATTAAAGAAACAAAAGTATGCTGATATTGCAGAAGCTTATGGTTGTAGTCATGGTCATGCGAAGGATGTAGGTTACGAACTTTTGCAAATGTTCTCAGAAATTTTTGGAGAAGCTATTGATAAAAATAATCTTAAATCTGTCTTAGAACGGCAAGGTAATCTAAATATTTCTTTGGGTGATAGAAGCATTAATAGTAATATAGATAACACTATAGTTGGATGCCTAAATATTGGTTCCGATCGGCCCAATCCTACCCCAGATACAAGTCAGCCAGCAACTCCTGACTTTCAGCATAACAATAATAATCAAATTAACCAGGAAAAAATTGATAAATTACGGCAATTTGGCTTAAGCGACGAACAAATTGCAGAAGTGCTAGGTCTACCTTAGCTTTAGGCTGCGAAGGCAGCCTTTGTACGCGCAAGCCGCGACTTTAGTCGTCAGGCGTTTTTACTGCAAACCCACTAACATCTCTATTCCGTCCGCTGCACCGCATTGTTAGACGGTTGTTTAGGTTGCAATGACACTAACTCTTTTCCGCTTGCAGCCTGTCTCTTTTGCCAATCAGCAAATATGGCTTTAAAGTCATAGTTAAAAGACTTAGCGTGTTCTTCACGAATTCGGTGCAGTTCTTCCAAAATCTCATCTTGCCACATACTCTATTCTCCCATCAGTTCGTAAGGCGTACAAATAATCGGTAGCTGATATCCAAAATCAAGGCAGATTTCAGAAAGCTTTCTCTGAATTTGAGCATTAGCTATATGTTTACAATTCCAGGTTAGCAGATAATCTAGTCTGTGGACTGTAGCCGCAGCAATATGGATTGCATCATCAGAAGCTTTCGAGGGAAGATTGCTTCTTGTGAGGAATTGAGATCCTAAATCTTGTACAGCTTCATTCAGTTCAAGTACAGGCAGATTTTGCAGTATCTCAAGCCTCCTGATTGCCATTTCTAAGTCCCCCTGTGCTGCCTCATCCAAAACAACTTGCGAGATGTAGAGGCTGAATTGACTGCGGCGACTTTCCCACCATTGGCGCGTAATCTCCTTGTTTGCTGCGATAATTGGGTTGTTGCTGGGTCTAGCTGTCAGGTAGCCAACCAGACTGGTTTCGATGTAAACGGTTTCGCTCATGCAAGATAGGCTGTCAACATTTCTATTTTATCCGATCGCCGTGTAGGAGGATGGGAAATAAGCTTTGAGAACTACCTAAATTCGATCGCAACCGTCTTTCTCATCATAGTAGGGGCACGGCGTCTGAGATATTTTGCCGTAGAAAATAAGGTTAACTATGCCGTGCCCCTACACAAAGGTTAATTATGCCGTGCCCGTTCAAAGGCAGCTTCGTCCCGGCAACAGTCTCGTATAGCTTGTAGATAGTCAAGCATCAGGAATCACGTCGCTCTCACAATTTCAAAAATTTGCAGGGCTTGACACTTTTTTGAATTTAACAACTCATTAACTATTGCACATACACTGTGCGATAGAGATCGAACGCTTTCCTGGGAGTTCTGTACCTGATGGAGAGAAGTTGATTTTATGAGGCTATCTTGATATAGAAATGCAAAAAACTCGATTTCTTTTCGGGCACTATACCGCAGCTTTGGCGAAAGTGTCGGCGCTAAAACTACATAGGTTTGTGCGACTTCTTCAAGCAGCTCCAAAATTTCTTCTGGGGGGGCATCGTGATATTCCAATGCCTGTTTAGCCAGCACCTCGATCGGTGTTAAGTCAAAACCTAGTTGGGCTAAGGCTTCTAAGTCTGTAAATTGTACGGTCATGTTGCAAATCCCCTGATGAATACAAAAGGTAGTTGGCGACTGTTGATGAGACAGTCCCATCTCCCCTGGATTCAGCGTTCTAACTTAAAGTTACGGTTGTAATCGCCGATCGCGCTTCATTCAGTTGATTCACCCAATAGGGTGATTGTCGGATCGCCTTGCCGGGGGGTATATAAACTAGACGGTTTCCTCGGCTTCTAGATTAGTCGCGATCGCAATTTGACTGGTACAATCTGTAAGAGTTAGGCTGAATCCAGGCGAGCTAGAGTTCCATATCGTTGTAGATGACGATTAAAGCCACTATCTGCCCTAACTCACCTTCCCGCAGTGACCAGTTGTAGAAATATGTGCGATCGTTATCACAATTTTATATAAGTAACAAACCAGGTTTGGGCTACTGAAAGCCCACACTGACCTAACGGTACAGTGTCGGTAGTTTACATCGATTCTCTTCCTTGTCCCCCTTGTCCTATTTTTCGATCGCTCTGATAAACGCCTCAGAATGCGCTACTGCCCCAAATACACCACCTTGCATCTTAATCATTTTCAGTGCCGCCAGATAGTTGTCATAGTCAGTTGCAGCCGTGCAGTCAGATAGCAGTAAGCATTCGTAACCGCGATCGTTCGCTTCCCTCATGGTCGTATGCACGCAGACATCAGTCGTAATTCCGCCCAAGACAATATTTTGAATACCTTTACATTTGAGTATCAAATCCAGATCCGTTGCATAAAATGAACCTTTACCCGGTTTATCAATTATCGTTTCTCCTGGATTAGGCGCAAGTTCTGGAATAATTTCCCATCCACGTTCCCCGCGTACTAAAATTCTTCCGCAAGGGCCAGTATCGCCAATTCCAGCACCGATCTGACGGCTGCGCCACTGCTTATTTTTCGGCAAATCGGACAGGTCCGATCGATGTCCCTCGCGAGTATGAATCACATGAAAACCTTGGGCGCGAACTACCTCCAAAACTCGCTTAATTGGGCCGATCGGGGCGCGAGTCAGGGATAAATCATAACCCATCTTGTCAACATAACCCCCAACCCCACAGAAATCGGTCTGCATATCGATTATCAGCACAACCGTATTTTCTGGACGCAAATCCCCATTAAAGGGATACGGATACGGATCGGCCTCTACAAAACATTCCATATTCACCAACCTTTAAAGTTCAATGGTATTTATCAAATTATGCCACTTAAGATAGTATCAAAAATAAGTTTTTTTTATTTTTTTATTGGCAAGGTAATTACAAATTCTGTCCCTTTTCCAGGCGCAGAAATACAAGTCATCTCGCCGCCGTGTTTTTCCACCACAATCTGATGACTGATAGACAACCCCAAACCAGTACCTTTTCCCACAGCTTTAGTTGTAAACAATGGTTCAAATATGCGCTCTTTTACTTCTGCCGACATCCCTATCCCATTGTCCTCGATCGCAATCATAACTCTATCTTTGCTCTTTGAAACTTCCGTGCGAATAGTAATAGTATTAGAGCGATTTTTCTTATCTTCATAAGAATTACCTTGATTGTACTCTTCAAAAGCATCAATGCCGTTGGCAATGATATTCATAAATACCTGATTAAGCTGTCCGGCGTAGCACTCAACTAAAGGCAATTCTCCATATTCTTTAATAATTTCAATACTGGGGCATTTATCATGAGCTTTCAGTCTGTGCTTTAAAATTAAAAGAGTACTATCGATGCCTTCGTGAATATTAACTGCCACTTTAGATGAAATATCGGCTCGCGAAAATGTTCTTAAAGAAACACTAATCTGGTTGATGCGCTCCGTTCCCGTTTTCATTGATGAAATTAGCTTAAGCAGATCTTCTATCAAATAATCTAACTCGATCTCTTCTGCACGAGCCTCAATTTCTGCCCCTGGATTGGGAAATTTTTCTTGATAAAGTTTTAAGTAATCGATCAGGTCTTGAATGTATGTTTCAGCGTGGCTAATATTGCCAGCAATAAAGCTGACAGGATTATTAATTTCGTGGGCGACACCGGCAACCAATTGACCGAGACTAGACATTTTTTCTTTCTGCACCAGATAAACTTGAGTTTGTTGTAAATTTTCTAGGGCTTGTCTAAGTTCAGCCGTCCGTTCCTCTACCTGTTTTTCTAATTCCTGTGTCAGCTTTTTTAACGCAATTTCAGCGGCAACACGGTCTTCAACTTCGCGTTTTAGAAGTAGATTTTGTTGTTCAATTATTTTAGTTAAATTGTGCAGTTTTAACTGAGCTTTGACGCGGGCTAAAACCTCCTCTTGCTGAAACGGCTTGGTGATATAATCTACTGCCCCCAAATTCAAACCTTTGACTTTATCCACTGTGTCGGAAAGGGCTGTCATAAAAATTATAGGGATATCTTCAGTTGACGGGTCTGCCTTTAGCCGATGGCAGGTTTCAAATCCGTCAATTCCAGGCATCATCACATCTAATAAGATAATATCGGGTTTGGCATATTGCACCTTTTGGATAGCACTTTCCCCATCTCTTGCCACTAATACTTCAAATCCAGCCTCATCCAGAAAATCGGAGAGTACCCCTAAATTAGCTGGGGTGTCATCGACAATTAACAGGACAGCTTTTGGGGTAGATTCAATGCTCATTTTGTTCAAACCTATATTGACTAATGAACTCCAGAATCTCTTTTTCCTGAAAATTGTTGGCAAGTTGACGCAAATGTGTCGCAAACGGGACACATTTTTCGTCCATCTGCTCTAACTTGGTAGTTTGCCTAACAATACCCTTGAGATTTCCTCTCATAGCTAGATCGAACAAAAGCTCAATTTCCTCTGGAGGTGGAGTAACCCATTTACCATTTTGAATTTGAGACTTAGGAAGTGTAACCTTTCTATCTTGGCTTTCTTCGGCTGGTTTTGGCGTCCGCATTTCCTCGTAAATCCACTCCAGTTCCAAATATTTTTGTAACTTGTGGAGTAGTTCATCTACTTGCACTGGCTTGGGGATGAAATCGTTGCCACCAGCTTCTAAACTCTTGGACTGGTCGCTTTTAAACACGCTAGCGGAGGAAACAATAATAACCACATCTTTCAATTCCGGGGACTGCCGAATGCGCCGCGTCATCTCGAAGCCGTCCAGCACTGGCATCACCAAGTCGGTGATAATTAGGTCTGGTTTAAACTCTGCTGCTTTATCTAAACCTTCTTGACCGTTTGTTGCTTCTACCATTTCAAAACCGATTTGCTCTAGTAGATTGACAATAACGGAGCGATTTTCCCATTTATCATCTACCACCAGGATTTTCGGCGTTTTACCTTCTACGCCAATAATTTTGCCTGACTCAACAATGGTGGCTGAATCTGCCCATTCTTTTGCTTCTGGTAAATCCAAATCTATCCAAAAAATACTGCCAATACCGAGTTGGCTTTTAACTTGGATGGTACTATCCATCATTTGGATAATTTGCTTGCTAATTGCCAATCCGAGTCCGGTTCCTTCTGCTTGAAGCTTGCTGTTCCCTACCTGCTCGAAGGGCAAAAATATCTTTTCTAATTGGTCGATACTCATGCCTACGCCAGTGTCTTCAACCTGGAAACGAATTTTGATAGTTGGTAATTGATGAAATTCTGACCGATGACCGATTATCCCAACATTGAAGGTTACTCCCCCAGTGTTGGTAAATTTGATGGCATTTCCCAGTAAGTTAATCAGCACTTGTCGCAACCGTTTTTGATCGGCATGAATACCAATGGGCAGTTCGGAAGTTGGTTGGTAAACAAAAGAAATGCTTTTTTGTTCTGCACGGATGCGGCAAACTTCAACAACTGCCTCTAAGAAGGAAGGAAAATGGAAATCTTCTGGAGCAAGTTCCATTTTGTTAGCTTCGATTTTAGATATATCTAAAATGTCGTTGATTAAGGTGAGTAAGTGCGAGCCGCACTGATAAATAATATCGATGCCGTGCAGTTCTTTGGCAGTCATGGTTTTTGAACGTTCAAGGATTTGGGCGTAACCTAAAATGCCGTTGAGGGGGGTTCTTAATTCGTGGCTCATGTTAGCAAGAAATTCGCTTTTTGCTCTGTTGGCGACATCAGCGGCTTGCAGGGCTTCGCTAAGAGCGGCTGTCCGTTGCTGGACTCGAAGTTCTAGTTCTTCGTTTGTGTTTGCTAGGGCTTTAAATGACTCCTGTAACTGCTGTGCCATTTGGTTGAATGAGCGAGCTAAAATCCCCAGTTCGTTGCGCGATCGAATGTCTACTCTAGCGTCGAGATTTCCATCGCTAATTTGGGCAGCAGCAGCGGTAAGAGTCTGTAACGGTGAAACAATCCGCCGAGAGAAGAAGAATCCCAGTACTACGGCGGTGAATGTTGCCAGTGAGAGCGCTCCTACCATTGCTAGAATCATGTTGCGGACAGGAGTGTATGCTTCGGCTGTGGGCAATTCTACCACGACGCTCCAATTGACGCTGCGGATAGGTGCGATCGCACCCAGCACTTCGACTCCCTTAAGACCTTGGTAGACTCTCAGGGATTTTTTTTGAGCAGTTAGGCTATCAATGAAGGGAAGCTGTGAAATATCTTCTAGTTTTAAGTTCTCAGAGGCACTTCTTTTTTTGGCAATGACAACCTTGCGATCGTCAATTACGTAGGTATAGCCCGTTTTTCCTACTTGAGTCTGGGAAACAACGAAATCAAGAAATTTTAGATTAACTCTAGCCACTAAAATGCCATCCACTTCATCTTTTTGATTGCGAATTGGGACGGCAATTGTTGTAACTAACTGGCCAATTTCAGGCTCGATGGTAACGGGATTAACATAATCTTCTTGCCGCTTGAATGCCCTGACAAATAGTGGAGAATACTTTATATTACCCAGCCCGACACGACCGTAGGGTGAAACGACTGCAACGGGTTCGCCCTGACTATTAACAATTGCCACCATTTCATAAGCGTCGTTGTGGCGGGTTAAACCATCTAGCAGGGTTTGCTTGGTTTCTAGGGGGAGGTCGGTCAAACCGCGCACTCTAGCTAGGTAACCCAATTTTCTGATCAAGTCATCCATGTAGGCGTCGATCTGTTCGGCGGCAACTTGCGATCGCGCTTTTTGTAGCAGGTCTGACTGTTTTAATTGGGTTTGGAAGCTGGAGTAAATTAATATTCCTCCCGTAGTCAGCAAACTCGATACCACCAAGAAGACCAGCCCAAAACGCAGTTGGTTGGCAATCGAAAAAGTCCAGCGCCAAGTTAAATTGATACTTGGTTTGAATTGATCTGCACTAGCCTTTCTATTATCCCGATCCAATTGAGCCTCCTGAAGAAAGCATTCGAGCTACTGACTTGCTTCATAAAAACAAGGTTAATTTATGGTGAAACATCTATTTTGCCAATTAAAATATCCTCCTTGACTTTGTTCACCACTGCTTCTTGTTCGGCAGTCAGTGAACCCCGAAAAGGAGCTAATTTCTGTACTTTTTCTCGGAATCCAAATTTGTATTGCTTGCCCTCCCATCGACCTTCTCGAACTAGAGTTGCTGCCTGTAGCAATAACCCTGGTGAATCCTGGATGGCACTGGTTAAGACAGTACCTGGAGCAAGTTGATATAGGTCTTGAATCCATCCAATTGTGTAAATACCATGTTTTTTCGCTAATTGATGTAAAGGTAGACAACCTGGATCTGCATTAGTTGAAATAACATCAACGCCAGATTTAATGTGTTTTTCAGCAATTATTTTGCACTTTTCTTTATCCGTCCAATTTCCCACCCATTCAGTTATCACCGTTATATCGGGCTTTGTCGCTTTAGCTCCTCTTTCAAACAAAATAGCCCCCTCTTTTATATGTGGATAATCCATACCTCCAATAAATGATACTTTATTTGTTTTGGTCTTAAGGGCTGCAACTACCCCTGTCAAATAACCTAATTCTCCGCTCCGAAAAGATAGGGCGGCTAAGTTTCTATTGTTACCAGGAAAAGTCCCAAGAACTGCAAATTTAGTGCGCGGAAATTCTTTGGCAGCAATTTCAGCAGATGAAACAAATCGGCCTCCATGACCGATAATTAAATCGAAACCTTCTTTGGCATACTGTCTGAATACATTTGTTACTTGAGTATCGGATAGAGCGTCGGTTTTTTCGGTGTAAGCTATTTTGGCTCCTAGTTGCTTTTCGATCGACTTCAAGCCTTGGTAACCTGACTGGCTCCAGCTTCCATCGTCGATCGCATCTGGTAGGGTCATCGCGACTTTAAAGGTGCTTGGCATCTCAGAGTCAACAGTAGGAGCAGTCTGCCTACCCCAGGAGCCACAGCCGATGGTCATAAAGGTCAGAATTGCTAGAATTATATATGTTACAAATGTGGTTTTTGGGCGCATTTTGTTGAAAAACATTAAGTAACGCAAAGTTGCTAGTTATATAGTTGAGGCTGGTATTAGGTACGTTGTTGCGATGCCGCGCTCTTATCGCAGTTGTAATAAGAGCGCGGCATCGCAACAACATACCCAGAAAGTAACAGACCAACTACGCGATCGCGCACAACAAAAATAAAAGTTTTTCTCACCTGCTGCCCTGCCTATTTAAAAGTGAGGTTTAGCTTGCTAATTGCGCCATAAAGCAATGCCGCCTAATAAACCAGTCACGTTCGGCACGATTTTGACATTTGGAGGCAAATTTATGACGATTCTGTCTGTGTTACCGCCGCCGATGTAAAGGCGATCGTAGTTGAATAAATGTTCGAGGGACGCGATCGCTTTTTCGAGACGCTCGTTCCATTTTTTCTTGCCACCGTCATCTAATGCTGCACGCCCCAGTTGTTCTTCATAGGTTTGTCCTTTGCGAAACTCATGGTGACCGAGTTCTAGATTGGGGACTAATTGGCCGTTTACAAATAACGCTGAGCCAAAGCCTGTACCCACTGTAACTACCAGTTCAACTCCATGACCAGAAATGGCACCAAACCCCTGGATGTCGGCATCGTTGGCTACACGGACAGGTTTCTCCAATTTCTGAGAGAGGGATGTTGCTAAATCAAAATTAATCCAATCTGGGTCTAGGTTGACGGCAGTTTTAATGATGCCGTTTTGCACGACACCGGGGAAACCTACCGATACGCGATCGAATTTGCCTTGTCCCGCCGCGAGTGTTGCTATAGCTGCAATTATAGGTTCCGGTTTAGGCGGTTGTGGTGTCTCTACTCTACTGCGTTCAGTTCGGGGAGTGCCATCTTCGTTCAAAACCATGACTTTGACGCCACTACCGCCAATATCTACTGCCAAAGTTGCAATATTTCCATCTTCTTGAGCCATTGGGATTTCTGTGCCTCTAGTTAATTACATCTTTCTCGATTATCAGACAACAGATCCACCCTTGGTAACAGAAGATCGAACCCCACCCCCAACCCCTCCCCGTCTACGGGGAGGGGGGAGAGGAGAAATACTCCCTCCTCTTCTCCTCCAGAGGAGAAGAGGGGAGTATTTCCCCCCCCTCTCCTCCAGAGGAGAAGAGGGGAGTATTTCCCCCCCCTCTCCTCCAGAGGAGAGGGGGGTTGGGGGGGTGAGGTTCTAGACTAATTTTCGGTTCCCAAGGCCCCTGGTGACCCGCTCAATGTCCGTTTTGGCGAACAAGTGATAATCATGATTGCCAATGTGAAGATGTACGGGGAAGCGTTGAACAGATAGTAATATGAATTGACGCCGACCGATTGTAACGCTGGGCCGATCGCCTGCGCCCCTCCAAACAGCAAAGCCGCATAAAGGCATTGGACGGGATTCCAGCGGGCGAAAATTACGAGTGCAACTGCCATCAACCCTTGTCCGCTGGAGATCCTCTCTGACCAACTACCGGGATAATAAAGAGATAGATAAGCACCGCCGATACCTGCAAGAAAACTTCCGGCTATGATGCTGAACATTCGCACTTTGTAGACGGAAATTCCCATTGCTTTGGCTGCTTCGGGGCTATCGCCAACGGCGCGGATGTATAAGCCCCAACGAGTTGATTTGAAAAACCATTGCATAATGGGTGCGATCGCCACACCAATAAGGAAAAGCGGACTAATTTTCAGCGCGGCTTTAATTGAAGGTATATCGCTCCAATTCCCTAGCTCAAAGGCAGGTAATTGCGGTGCTACAGGTTGAATAAACGCTTTGCCAAAGAAAAAGGCGATCCCGCTGCCAAAGATGATCATGGCGATTCCAACCGCAACATCGTTGACTTTCGGTTGTTGTGACAGCCATCCGTGGATTGTACCCAGTAGCATTCCCGCAACGCCAGCAGTAAAAACACCAAGCCACGGTGCAAGCCAGGTCGGAATTCCGTTTGAACTGCTAAGGTAGGATATTGCATAGGCACTCATAGCTCCCATCAAGAGAGTGCCTTCCAAACCGAGATTAATCTTGCCGCTTTTTTCTGTGAGGCACTCGCCCAAACTAACGAATAGAAAGGGGGCACTACCTCGGATTGTTCCTGCTGCGATCGCCAGCGGCACTCCCCACCAGCCTATAGATTCTGCTGACATGGTAATTGGTGATTGGTGATTGGTGATTGGTGATTGGTGATTGGTAGCATCGGTTGCCTAAAAAATTCGCGATCGCATATCTGCGTTCATCTGCGTTCATCTGTATTCATCTGCGGTTAAATTTTAACCAACGATGACAACAGACAATTTCCGTATTTCACTCATGTACTATCGATGCTACCGGACACGATATGATTGGTAATTGGTAATTGGTAGTAGCTAGCAGATTAGAAAATCTACTAATTACTAACTATTTACGTTTGGATCTTGAGGTTTTCTGATAACGCTTGATTTCGCACTTTTTCTTTAAAGATTGCCAAACGTCCGTACAGAGACTCGCTAAAAAGAATCACCAAGAACACTATTCCTTGGAACACTAAAACAGTTGCATCGGGCAATTGATGAGCCCTTTGCAGGATGCCACCACTAGCAAGAATTCCCCCCAATATAATTGAAACAAATACTGCGGCCAGGGGATTTTGTCGCGCAATAAACGCTACCAAAATACTGCTGTAGCCATAACTAGCATTCAGCGACTCATTAGCTCGACCGTGTACTGCCGCTACTTCCACCATGCCTGCCAAACCCGCAGAGGAACCAGCGAGGAAACAAATTATTAAAGTTAGCTTTCCGACTGGCAATCCGGCGATTTTAGCGGCGCGGATATTTCCACCAACGGTTCTAGTTGCAAATCCGAAAGTGGTACGTTGAATCAGGAAGTAAGCAATTAGGCAAGCAATGATTCCGTAAATTAAGCCAAAGTGAACGCGAGTTCCGGGGATATTTCCCAACATATCGGCGTCGGGAATTGGGTAGCTGGAGGGCTTATTGAGACTGGTGGGGTCGCGCATTGGCCCTCCAACCATGTGATTGAGGAGTGCGATCGCAATATAATTCAATAACAAGCTGCTGATTGTCTCGTTAACGCCTCGGTAATGGCGTAACGCCCCGACTGCGGCAATCCACAAACCACCAGCTACAATGCCTGCTACAGCCATAGCCAACTGCACGATAAAAGGCCCAGCACCCTGCACTGCCAGCCCAGCAGCCACAGCGCTCAAACCACCGATTACAATAGCACCTTCATTGCCGATAATCACCAAACCCAAACGCGCAGGTAAAGCCGTACAAAGAGAAGCCAGCATCAAAGGTGCAGCGCGAATCAGCGTGTTCTGGAATGAAAACCAACTGCCAAAAGCTGCCTTATAAATCGAGCCATATACAGCAAAGGGATTAGCACCCGCCGCCGCACAAAACACGCCAAATATTACCAATGAAACCGCGAGTGCTGCTATTGGAATGCAAATTTTTTCCAGCGTTGTCCGCCACTTTTGTGTAAAAACCATGCTCATAGCGCTCGAACACTTTATCAGTTCTTAATTCAAAACTCAAACCTAAAAACTATTTTTAGCTCGCCGTACTACCAAGCACACCTTCGACCAGCCAATTCATTTTTTCCAGTTCGGGGTTTTCCTGTTTGTACTCTTTAGCCGACGCAACTACTGTTTTGCCAGTATTATCTTTAATTTCTCCTTTGTAAATCACCATGCTGCCATCCATAAACTTAGCTTTGGCGGCATCAGCATCCTTCTTTGCTGCTTCGCTAACAACTGACCCATAGTTTGATACTTTACAAAAACCATCCTTCAAACCACCGCGCACCAAATGCGAGATTCCTCCGTTCATTAAAGTTTTGCCATCGCGAATCATTTCCGCATATCTGGAATAGACATTTGTCCAGTCCCACTCTGCACCTGTGAGATAACCTTTAGGAGCCAGGGTTGCTTGATTCGCATGGTAGCCGCTACAGAAAACACCTCGTTTTTCCGCAGTTTCCATCACAACTTTGGGGCTGTCTACGTGACAGGTCAGCACATCCACTCCTTGGTCGATCATGCTATTGGCAGCTTCGGCTTCTTTAACAGGTAAAGACCAGTCACCCGTGAAGATAACTTGAGTGGTAATCTTGGGATTAACGCTGCGTGCGCCTAAAGTAAAACTGTTGATATTGCGGATTAGTTGAGGGATTGGTTTGGCGGCGACGAATCCTAGTTTGCCTGACTTAGTAGTATGGGCTGCAACAATTCCTGCTATGTATTGAGCTTCGTCAATATAGCCATAGTAACTACCAACATTTTTCGGGTGTTTCCCCTCTTCGTAAAGTCCACCGCAGTGGAAAAATTGCACTTCGGGATAATCTTTGGCAAGTTTCAAAATATGCGGATCGAAGTAACCGAAAGATGTGGGAAATAGAACAGTTGCACCGTCTTGCTCGATCATATTCCGCATTGCTTCCTGTACTTCTGTGGTTTCAGGAACGTTAGCTTGCTCTACGGTTTTCACCCAAGGTAATTTTGATACACCTTCTTTTCCTAGTGCGTGGGCTTGATTGTAGCCATAATCGTCTTTGGGACCGACATAGATGAATCCCATTGTTATTGGCTTGACTGCCCCTGTTGAAGCTGAATTGCTTGGGGTTGATGGGTTTGTTGCACTTGGTGGTGTATTGGGCGTACATCCAGTCCAAAGACGCGAACTAACTCCAAAAGCTGTGGTAGCTAAAATACCACGTATTATTTGACGGCGATTTAGATGCAAGGGGCGTCTAGTACTCACTTTCTAGCCCTCCTTTGAAAGGGGTGAAGGTAAACTTATATTAATTTCTGCTTTAAGACAGATGACAGAGGCTGGATAACGAACTGATTTAAGCATTGCTTAGCATAGAGTTTTGTACTTTGCAATACATTTGGCGCATGGGTTATATTTTATGCTTAGCTGAGTCGGCAATATAGGCACGCCAGCCTCCCCAATGGGTGATTTCGGGCTTACCTTCGCAAAGAACTGATTCGCCTAAAACACCAAGTACTTCTTCGCCATCTGCTAGACGAATTTTGCCGATGCACAATCCAGGTGGTTCTTGCAATAAAATTGTGCAAATTCCAGATGTGGGAACAAGCCAGATTTCTAGTGCGATCGCATTTCCACCTGTACTTACTCGTATCATAGCTGGATGGCGATCGTCTATTGACCACAACCGATAAGTTGCTTCTGTCAAAGCTTCTCGCACAAAAGTAGCACCAACAGCCAATAGGTTAGGATTCAGTTCCAATCCTCGCATTAATGTACCATTTACAGCCAAATGCACGGTTTCCATCGTTATGGTTTTAATTTCTGCCCAACCTTATGATTATGAACTGCCGGACGCCACTAAGGTTGCGCTGGTGGTAATCGATATGCAGCGAGATTTTTTAGAACCAGGGGGTTTTGGAGAGGCTTTGGGTAATGATGTTACTAGGCTACAAGCGATCGTACCAACACTGAAGCGCTTGTTGGATGCTTTTCGCGATCGTCATCTCCCCATTATCCACACCCTCGAAGGTCACAAATCAGACCTTTCCGACTGTCCCCCCTCCAAGCTTAACCGGGGCAAAGGCAACTTGAAAATCGGCGATGTAGGCCCTTTGGGACGTATTTTGGTTTTGGGCGAACCCGGTAATGCAATTATCCCAGCACTCGCACCACTACCTGATGAAATCATAATTACCAAACCGGGCAAAGGCGCTTTTTATCATACCAATTTGGAATCTATTTTACGCGATAAAGGCATTACCCATTTGATGTTTGCCGGAGTAACAACAGAAGTTTGCGTGCAGACAACCATGCGCGAAGCAAACGATCGAGGATTTGAATGTTTGTTGGTTGAAGATGCTACAGAAAGTTATTTTCCAGAATTTAAACAAGCTACAATTGAAATGATTCGCGCTCAAGGTGGGATTGTGGGTTGGACGACAACTGCTGAAAATGTTTTGCAAGGGTTGGAAAAGATTGGTTAAATGGGATATACATCTATCCACAAATTATGGAAAGTACCTGTAAACTTCTTTTCTGTGCAGCACTCTAACAAAAATGACCGTACCCTCATTTACTGCCATACCGATTCTATATTCTCCTACTCTGATGCGATAATAGTCACCGTCGGCTTTTACTTTTTTAATATTACTCAGGTTGCCCAGATTCTCGGCGACCTCGACTTCTTCAATTACCGCCTTAATCCTTTGCAGTAATGCTTCATCCCGCAGATTCCCCAAATCTTTCTCAAAGCTTTTTCTGAACTCTACGTTCATCCTTTACCTTCCAAAAGCTTGAAAATTGCATCTCGGCTGACAGTATCGGTATTTTCACCTTCTCTGATAGCCTTTTCTAAGGCTATGTCTTCTATGATTTCAGCCAATAAATCTGAGAATACCTCTTTCTGTTCTTGAAGTAGCTCAACGAGCGCTGTTTTCAGCAGTTCTTTTAGTTTACTTTCCTCTAAGGTAATTTCAGACATATATCCTCCTCTTGAGGGGTTTACCTCATATTAGCAGAGAATCGCTTGTAAACTTGAAAATAATGATGTAATCGACTTGGCGAATCTGAAGTCCCGATCGCATTAATAAGGATGGTAGGATCATTAATTGAGGCTCTGCCATCGTCTCATCATACCTGCATTGTGCTTGTACCTATTTTAATCGATGCTACTATATTTTCAACGAAATTAGGCTAACTCGTTGAGAAAGATTGCATGGGAATATGCGATCTCTCTCTTACTCAGCAGTAGAATTAGGCTTCTTACCCGCATTCCGAACATTAATTATCTTATTCAGCGCTTCAAACCAAAAGGGTGCGCCCATAGAAATAGCCACAGCGCTTAAAAACCAACCAAAAATAACTTTAATTATACCTCGCAAATCCCACGTTCCGACAGATGAAATCGATTGCTGTTCTTGCAATTGTTTTAAGGGATTAGAAAGATTCCAGCCAATCGGCAGCGAAGAGATATCATTTAAAGCTGTATTGAGATTTTGCCTCAGAGGTACTAAACATTTATCCTTACTTGCTTGGTCTTTAGCCGTATTCAAACATTTGACGATCGCATCAGAATTTTTCGCCAGTATCTCTTCACTAACTTGAGCCACTGTAGAACGCAAAATCTCTTCTTTGTGCAATCTTTGTACCAGGTAAACAGTATCGGCATTAGCAATTACTGCGACTGCCAAACCAAGCAAAAAAGACATTCCCTTGGCATTACGTTTGTAGACGCCGGAGGATCGTTGCATAGATTCATCGAACCAAGTCGCAATTTGATGATGCAAATCTTTAACTGCGGAGTCGAGTTTACAGTCTTGAGTTTCAATCGTTTTAACAAAAGTAAGAAGAATATTTTTTAAATTTTGAGGCAGTGCCGAATTATTGATTTTTGTTTCCAGAATGGCGATGCCTTGGGAGTCACTGAGGTATAATGTGAAAATATCTATCAAAACCGATGCAAAAATGTCTGAAGGAATATAAGATGGGCCGTTAGAAGCTCGGTTTTTACCTTTTTGATTAAGAGATTGTATTAGGTCGTGAGTGTAAAGTTTCTCGGTGATTTCTTGATTCAAAAGAGTTATGATAGAGTTTTTGAGATGCTTAGCTCTCCACTCGCGCAATGTTGCGATCGCTTCCTGAATCTCCGAAGTCAACAAGCTCAAAATCAGGAAAATAAAAATTAAACTTATGGCGACATTAATAATTGTAGGTATATTCATTTTTGGTCAGCCTCCTATCACCTTGTAACTTTACCGCAGCAGTATTGATAACTGAGTCTACTTATGGTATCATTGTAGATTGTGTCCAATTAAAGTAAGTCCATGCCAAAACTGAAAACTCGCAGATCTGCGGCGAAGCGGTTCAGAAAAACGGGCAGCGGTAAAATTATGCGCCGCCACGCCTTTAAAAACCACTTGCTACAGCACAAGAGCCCTAAGCGTAAGCGTCAGCTATCTAACCCAGCACTTGTGGATGAGCGCGACGCCGAAAACGTGCGCCTGATGCTCCCCTATTTATAGGGACTAGGGGCTAGGGAAAATACAGAAGTTATACTTAGTCCTGACTCTTGACAAATAACAACCAACAACCAACAACTAACAGCTAACCATGACAAGGGTAAAACGCGGTAACGTTGCTCGCAAACGCCGCAAGAAAATTCTCAAACTGGCGAAAGGATTTCGCGGTTCTCACTCAACGCTGTTTCGCACCGCCAATCAACAGGTGATGAAGGCGCTGCGGAATGCCTACCGCGATCGCAAAAAGCGGAAGCGCGACTTCCGCCGCCTCTGGATCGCACGCATTAACGCTGCCGCACACCTGCATGGCGTCAGCTACAGCCGATTGATGGGCAACATGAAAAAAGCCAACATCGAAATCAATCGCAAAATGCTGGCCCAACTCGCGATCCTCGACCCGGACAGTTTCGGCAAAGTTGTCGAATTGGCAAACAACGCTAAATGATTGAGGTAAAAGGTAAAAGGCAAAAGGAAAAAGAGCAAAACAGACCTGTTGCCAAAATTGCTTTTAGCCCACAGCCTAAAGGCTGGGGCTACACAAACAAAACCTGCGTAGGCAGGTTTCAATGCAAAAAGTCGCATCTTTTTCCTCTATTCCTTTTGCCTTTTTACCTCGTTCCCTGGCTTTGTCTGGGAATGATTTTGCCTTGTGCGAGTATTGCTGCCGAACTGAAAGAAATTCAGGAACGGGGCTACCTGATTGTTGCAGTTAAGGATAATTTGCGTCCGCTGGGATTTCGGGATGGGACAGGCAACCTGCAAGGCTTAGAAATTGACTTGGCGCGACGCTTGGGTGAAGAATTGTTGGGGCGTCCCGATGCAGTTAGATTGCAGGCGGTGGCAAATCGCGATCGCCTCAACGCTGTATTGGCAGGAAAAGCCGATCTCGCCATTGCCAGGGTGACAGCAACCGAATCTCGGACTCGGTTGGTTAGCTTTAGCACACCGTACTATATGGATGGCATCGCTTTCGTAACCAAAGATGCGTCCGTGCAACGACTCAGCGATATACAGCAAGGGAAAATTGCCTTGCTGTACGGTTCCAGCACCATTGCCAAAGTGCGGTATCAGTTACCGACAGCTCGGCTCGTCGGTGTGGCATCATATCAAGAGGCCCGATCGCTCCTCGAATCCGGTGGCGCAACTGTCTTTGCCGCCGATGTTACCGTCCTCACCGGCTGGGTGCAAGAATATCCCCAGTACCGAATAGTGCCAACCCTGCTTTCAGCCGAACCCCTGTGTGTGGTTATGCCCAAGGGAGTGCAGTATGATGATTTACGGCGCAGGGTAAACGAGGCGATCGATCGTTGGAAAACCGACGGTTGGTTGCAGCAACGGGCTATCTATTGGGGACTGCCTTGGGATAATTTAAAATAATGTTGAAATTTGCCCCCTTTAAAAAGTTATGCAAAGCTTACTTCCAGTTTTTTATCTCTCTATATTGCTGGCACTGCTATCTTTAGCCGCCGTCGCAATTTTTCGCCAGATCTTCAAAACGCGCAAAGTTGAAAATGCGCTTACGCGGTTGCAAAATAAGCTGAAAAACGAGAAAGGCAACGCTCAAGAGTATTACGAATTGGCTAGCATTTATCTCGATAAAAAGCTGTACTCGCAGTCTATTCCCGTGTTCCAAAGGGCGGTTAAAGCTGCCGAAGAAGAAACCGAAGAAAATGTTGCCCTCATTTACAACGGATTGGGCTATGCCTACTTTGCCCAAGAGCAGTTCGACTTGGCAATTCGTAACTACAAAGAAGCTTTGAAGCGAGATCCTGGTTATGTCACAGCCATGAACAATCTCGGTCATGCCTATGAGAAAAAGAAGTTAACTTCTCAAGCATTGCAAACTTATGACGAAGCTTTGAAACTAGAGCCAAACAACTCTATTTCTAAACGGCGTGCTGAATCTCTACGCCGACGATTAGTGCCATCTAGTTAATGACAGTAGGGTGGGCAAATTCCCACCCTACTAACGTTGTCATGCGCGGCTACACGAGTTCATACCGCCTGCGCTGTCTTAAATACCAAAATTAATTTTAGTGCGAATGCCTACGGCAGGCTACGCCAACGCATTCTGGGAAAGATAGAAGTGCTTAACGCTTCTGCTGTTATGTTGCAGAAGCGTTAAGCCAAGATGATGCTTTACACTTGATTAAGGCACTTTACCTTATTTCCTGTGAAATTGTTAAAGTAAATTTATAGGGATGTTAATGATAGAACCTACAGAAGAGCAGTACCTCATTATCAATGCTTTGGATACTCTTGACTTACTGGGGTCAAATTTTTATGATGAAGATACGGGAGATTGGTATATTCAAACGCCTAGTCCTGTTTTACCTTACGCCATTATTTTACAAGATGGGTCTGTAGTTCCGACTAATTGGAGGCAAGCAGAATGAAAGAGCAAACTGAACAACAAAAGCAACAGTATCAGAGATATACAGAAATTTTTAATCTAGGCAAGCAGCGTTATATTAATGCTGTAGGTAATGGCAAAGGTTATCGTGCAGGGGTGAGGGGTCAGGATTATTTAACGGATGAGGAACGGTCAGAAGCTAAGGCATTATTGCGGCAAATGTTTGACACATCGGCTAAAGAAATGCACATCAAAAAATCTGGATTATTCCAGAACACAGCAGGGTCTTTAACCTCACTTAAAGGCGAAATTAAACAGGAAGGATAATCATTTGTTTTTAGCTGTTTAGTTAAGAGTGCGAATGCCTACGGCAGGCTACGCCAACGCATTCTGGGTCAGATGGGAGTGCGAATGCCTACGGCAGGCTACGCCAACGCATTCTGGAGAAGATGGGAGTGCGATCGCAACTGATTAAGATTTTTAAGTTATGCTTAAGTTGATGCTATTATCAACATCAATTTAAACATCAAAATAGTTATGCAAAATCAGAGTGTCCGCACAACAATAACTCTACCTGCGGAACTTTTAGCCGCGACCGATCGAGTAATCAGCCAAGGAAAAGCCAAGAGTCGCAATGAATTTGTAGCGCAAGCACTTCTACACGAGCTTGAAGCACTCAAACGAGCAGAAATTGATGCTGAACTCATTGAAATGGCACAAGACCCGGATTATCAAGCTCAAGTGCTACAGATGGAGGCTGAGTTTGGGGTAGCGAGTTGGGAAGCCTTCCAGTTGGGAGAATCCGCCGTATGAAACGGGGAGAAGTTTATGATGCAGCTGTACTCGATCGAGCAGTGACACTGCGACAGATGACGAGAATGACGCTTGGGGATGCAAAGTATAATACAAGAAAAGAATAGCCATAAATCCCAATAAAGAGCCTATGTCTACTTACAACGAGGTACTGGAGCAAGCTCAAACTTTAACGCCTGATGAGCAAGAGCGTCTGTTAGAAGACTTAGCAATGCTGGTTCGTCAGCGGGTAGTAACCCAGGCTCAAAAGATCAGCCAAAAATCACCTGGACTAGATTTAGATAGGTGGCGTGGTTTTTTGCCTAAGCGTGTGGATGCCCTGGAATTCCAATTGAAACTTAGACAAGAATGGGATGAGCAATAAATATCTTCTGGATACGAACATCCTGATTTACTACTTCAATAATGAGCCGGAAGTTAAGCCTATATTTGATGAAATTGAAGCTGGAGATGCAGAGGCTTTCTACTGTCCGATTAGTTGGGTGGAGTTACTTTGTTACCCGGCATTAACAGAAGAACAAGCGAATGAGATGCGCGAATTTTTGAGGCTTTTTAACTGCGTATCATTGACGGAATCAGTTTTAGATGGTGCAGCCCAAATTCGTCGATATTTATAGATTGAAACTAGCTGATGCTGTAATTGCAGCTTGCGCTTTAATAGAGGGATGTGTTTTATTCACTCGCAATGTGAATGATTTTAGGCGTGTTAATGGGTTAAGTGTGTTAAATCCATTTAATTAGGTTGGGCGATCGCATTTTGGTCAAGGTGGGAGTGCGAATGCCTACGGCAGGCTACGCCAACGCATTTTGAAGAAGATGGGAGTGCGATCGACTGCATCAAATTTGACTATCCTTGCGAGCGCAACTAAAACGCTATATAATAAAATCAAATCAAAAGCAACAGTTTTAACATTAAATCTATGCCTACTTATAACGAGGTACTCAATCAAGTTCAAAGCCTTTCTATCTCCGAGCAACTGCGGTTATCAGAAGAATTGAAAAATTTACTCGATCGGGGAGTAGAAGTAGAAGGAGATTTGGAAGTAATTCCAGCCGAAGAAATAGCTGAAAGCGAAGCTGCTTGGCAAGATTATTTGGCGGGGCGCGATCGCGGGATATCTTCAAAAGAACTAAAGCAAAAGCTTTTTGGAAAAAAAATTGACTGATTATATTCTTTTGAAACCAGCGCAACGCTATCTGGAACGGATGCAGCCAGATGACCAAGTGCGTATTGTTAATGCCTTGGATACTTTAATTAACGATCCCACAGGACTTGACATCAAGCCACTTAAAGGTCGCCCTGAGTTGCGGTTGCGAGTTGGTAAATATCGGGTGTTGTTTAAAGAAGATAGGGAGAATCAATTATATATTGTGACTGCGATTGGTTCTCGTGGAGATGTTTATAAATAGGTGCGATCGCATTTTGGAGAAGATGGGAGTGCGATCGCTAATCTCAAACACCGAATCAATTCATAATTTTGGTGGTTTTTGGCGATGAGAATCCCTTGATTTTTTAACTACCCTTCTCCCTGTATAGTCCAGGGAATGTCGGCGAAAAAACTTCTCAGTACCTCCAGCTTTTTAATAATTTCCTCAATGCGTTCTCTTGACTGAGTATCAGGAGAAACGAGTTCTCGTAAATGCTCAAGATTGTCTTTCCAGGCAGCTTCTACTGCTTCGGCACCTTTTTCAAAAGCTGTAGCTGTATCTTGCCAATACTGTTTGTTTCCTCTGAGTAACTTTCCATAAACATCCTGTTCTTCAAAGTATTTAACAATTTGTTTTGCTAAACGATTTTGCCAAGCTTCCCCAAATAAGCCAAATATTAAAGAAGCTAATCCAGCAGCTAAACCAATTCCTAGCACTATCGGGCCACCGATAGCAGCAATAAAAGAAATTACTGCTGCTGTTCCGCCACCGATACTAATACCAAGTGCTGACAAGAGACTAACCAATTTTGCTACCAAGATATAGCCACCAAGATTCCCAAGACCTGCTGCCCAAGCAGCTAAAGCACCATAAGCACCTAATCCGGCTATTCCACCTAGAAAAGCTCCTTTTGTATCGAAGGGAATAGATACCTCTATTCCGTCTTTTTTAGGAAGTTTAAGCTGTGGGTATCCTTCTAAAAAAGCGTCTATTTCAGCCCTTAATTTTTCCGAATTCGCGCTGATCGAAGTTTCCAAATTACTTTGTAACAGATCCACCAGATAACCAGCAACATATTCTTGAGCTTCCTTCTTGTTGTTATATCTCTTGCGGATAGTTTGCTCAATAGAATTTACATTGATTACTGATTCTGCATACCTCTGAAATGATTTTTCGGTATCTTGTTCCAACTCCTTGATGCGTTTCCTAACATGATTGCGCCTTTGCTGCATTTCTTGTTGACGGGCAGGTTCATTAGCCTCAGCTTCTTTAAGAACGTTTCGAGACTCTTCTATATTGGCAAGTGTTTGCTGATATTGCTCAATTTGTTCAGCACATTGTTTTTTATTATCATTTTTGATGGCATTAATTTCGCGATCGACCCGACACTGGATTGATTCAGGAAAATACTCAGCAAGTATTTTGGTTAACTCATCAAATAAACGTTGACAGCGATCGGGCCTTTCTGTCCAAAACGTAAAAAATTGCTTTCGCACATCATCCAAAGTAATCTCGCGATTTGTTGCCTCTCTGCGCTTCTGTATTGCAGTTTCATTAAGGTGGTTATAAAGTCTAGCTGAGGCATTATTCAGGATATTAGGAAGCTCAGTATTAGAAATGCTGGGATCGGCGTGTGTCGCTACAATAAATAGATTACCTAGAGTCGGAAAGTTTTGAGATTCATTTTCTGGAGTAGGTAATAAACGCAGCAAATTGGTAAGTCGGGGCATATCTTGACCATTGATGTGACCTTTTGCAAGTGAAGTGTAGATCAAGATATCTGCAATCTGAGTTGCGCTATTAGCTTTCTCAACATCCTTTGAGATTTCATCAGGTTGATCCGAGTAGCCTGGGAGATCGATCAGGTTGCAAGCTTTTAGCAATGGGGAGTCAAGATAAACTATAGCAGTATGCCCTCCTATCTCGGTTTTACTATTGTCATATTTGTGTACGGCATACTTTTCGAGAATATCGAAGGAGCCAGAATACAAACGATGCTTTTCACAACGTTTCCGATCGTCTAAGAATTTTAAGTCAATTGTATGCTTACCATATTCATCTTGCCAAAAGTCCTCATTAATAATCCAAACATCAGCATTAAACCAATGGGGACGATTTGCAAGATGACGAATAATTGTAATCAGTTTTGTGGCAGGCTGATAGCTTTCAGGTAAATTTTTACTTCCTAAAATACTATTTGCTAGATGGGATTTTCCTGTGTCAAATTCTCCCGTTAAAACAACATTAGGTTTTTGGTAATAGTCCTGAATTTGTCTTTGGACATCATTAGGTAGAGGTGGCTTTGTGGGAAAATCAAATTCATCCAGAGGGGGCGTTTCATTAATGTACTGATTAAGTAACTCTAGCCTCCGATAAAGTTCAGCGTAAGGAAAACCAGGTTCAATTCCTTGGAGTGGTGGGGTTTCTTCCGACATCGCAGCTGCGAGATCAACCCCCAAGACTTGTATCCATTTCATTGCCAGTCCCATTGGAACTTTTGCAGGAAACTGTTCGCCATGCCTAACTTGATCCAGAGAAATTCTGAGCCGACTAGCAACTTCTTGTTGGCTCATGCCCTGTTGTTCTCGATATCGTCGAAAATTAATATTCATAATACTCTCATCAAGGAGATTCACCTATTCCAAAGCATCTGCAATTCGCCTAAGTTAAAGCGATCTTTGACAACCTATTTCATTTCTTATAACAAGTTTTAATTCGCGAGAGATTGGCAGATTTTTGATTTCATTACACAGCTTCTCTAAGGATTCACCGTTAGATCTTCGCTGCTGATAAATGCCTATGAGCAATGCTTGTAATCCATATTTCGACAGCATATCGGTTGCTAATCCGACCATACCTAATAGGATAACACCACCAACCATGCCCCCCGGCCCTAACATTGCAAGTGCTGCTGTAATTGCAGCCGCTCCAGCTAAACCTGTTGATGCCATAGTAATGAGAAGTATGATAAAGGGCAATCCAATAGAAGCACCTTTTCTGAAAAATTCATCCATGATTTTTGTTTCTCTAGCAGAGAGAACTCTTCAACAAACATGATGAGCGAAAATCTAAGGCTCTGTCAGTCGGAAATGTCGGGAACTTTATGGGCCTAATTTGTCGGAAATGTCGGAAAGATCGGATACAATACTGGAAAAGCGTAGCATCTCCTTGATTTATGGACATCCCGGACATCCTGAAAGTTGCAGACGAGGTAGTTTTCGTAAAAACAGGAGAACACTTAGACTATCTGCAAGAAGCTATACTGCGGGGTACTCTCCAAGGTCAGAAATACTGGAAAATTGCAGAAGAAACTCATGCAAGTGAAGGTCATGTGAGAGATATTGGTTCAAAACTATGGAAAATATTATCAGAAGGATTGGGAGAAGAGATTACTAAAGCGAATTTTAGGGCTAAAATTGATAAGGCGACTGTTTACCAAAACAACAATATTTCATCCCCTCTTATTTGCCAGACTATTACAGTTAATAATAATGTCAATATCTGTCCAGAAACAGTCCGATCGCCCACATCTCCCTCAAACTCCCCACAAACCCCAAATCAACCGCACATCGACTTAGGCGATGCACCGGAAATCTTCAGATTTTACGATCGCACTTCCCAACTCACCACCCTCGAAAACTGGATAATATGCGATCGCACTCGCCTCATCGCACTTCTGGGAATTAGCGGAATCGGCAAAACTACACTTTCATTACGACTAATAGAACAAATAAAAACCCATTTCGATTACATAATCTATCGCAGTCTCCGCTTTTCCCCAACTCTCAATGCAACTCTCACCAATCTGTTGCAAATCTTTCCCCAGCAAGCGGACATCCCCCAAAACATCGAAACGCAAATATCCCAACTCCTCAACTACTTACGCCAATATCGCTGTTTGATTATTATCGATGACGTGCAAATGCTTTTTTGCAGCGGACAACTCGCAGGTCAATATAAAACTGGATATGAAGATTATCAGTTATTTTTCAAACTAATTGCCGAAGTCAATCACAATAGTTGTTTGTTTATCAATAGTTGGGAGAAACCGAGAGAAATTGCCAAATCAGAAGTAAATAATAACTACGTGCGAACATTAGTTTTAGGCAGTTTAGGATTAGCAGCAAAAGAAATACTGAAAGACCGTAAATTATCAGACGAAGACACTTGGGAAACTTTAATTACTACCTATCAAGGTAATCCTCTGTGGCTAGAATTGACCGCCAGCACGATTCAAGACTTATTTGGCGGTAGCGTCTCTGACTTTCTGCAATGCGATGCGTTAATCTTAGAGGAATCTTTGCAAGGGCAATTATACCAACAGTTTCAGCGTTTAACGCAGCAAGAGTTAGCAGTAATGATTCATTTAGCGAAGGAAAGCCAACCTGTTGCTTTGCCGGATATTTTAAAGATATTGCAATTATCGGTATCGAATTTAGTGAATGCCATGCGCTCGCTAGTAATCCGGTTATTAGTCGAGGCAAAAGAGGAGGATAAGACAACATTTTTTAGTTTGAATACCGTTATAAAAGAGTATGTCAAAAATAGTTATATGAGGTAATTGAGGAGAGAAATATAGTTCGAGCTTGGATAGGTATAAGATTTGTGTCGATCGGCCAGTATACAGATGAATTCAGATCTTGCACCTGCGCTGTTATCCCGCCTGGGGTTTAAACCCCAGGCTAATAGCTCAAGTCCACTTAAGTGGACTAAAAACGCTTTTCCAGTCCTCTAAAGAAGACTTTTGCTATAAGAAAAGCGAATTGATTCGCAGGCGGGTGAGTGGACTAAAAACGCTTTTCCAGTCTTCTAAAGAGGACTTTTGCTATAAGAAAAGCGAATTGATTCGCAGGCGGGTGAGTGGACTAAAAACGCTTTTCCAGTCCTCTAAAGAGGACTTTTGCTATAAGAAAAGCGAATTGATTCGCAGGTGGGCGAGTTGCGATCGTTTCTTCTGACAACTCAGCCATGAAATCCTGACTATACTGTTCACGGTCATAGAGCGAGCTTTTTTAACCCAGTAGGGGGCGAAGCATTCCGGCATTAATTTGTTGGTTGAACCCAAAGATATTTGCCGGAATGCTTCGCCCCTACAAATCAAAAAGAACAGTTTGTGCCCGTGCCGAGTATACCAAATATTTAACTATGGCTAATCGCCCGGACATGATATTAGGGGGTGAGGTAAACTCTTGTCCCCCCTCTCCGTCAACGGAGAGGGGGTTAGGGGGTGAGGTCAAGGCAACCAAGGATACTGCTTAAAATCCGGTTCCCTCTTCTCCAAAAACGCCTGTTTCCCTTCCGCACCTTCCTCAGTCATGTAATAAAGTAAAGTGGCATTCCCAGCCAACTCTTGCAAACCCGCTTGTCCATCACAATCAGCATTAAAAGCAGCCTTCAAACACCTAATCGCGATCGGACTTTTTTCTAATATTTCCCTGGCCCACTTAATCCCTTCCTCTTCCAACTGTTCCACAGGCACAATACAATTAACTAAACCCATTTCCAGCGCTTGTTCTGCATTGTATTGCCGACACAAATACCAAATCTCCCGCGCCTTTTTTTGCCCCACAATTCTGGCTAAATAACTAGCACCAAATCCACCATCAAAGCTGCCAACTTTCGGGCCAGTTTGACCGAAAATTGCATTGTCTGCCGCTATTGTCAAATCGCACAAAATATGCAGTACGTGACCGCCACCGATCGCATATCCAGCCACCAACGCAATTACCACCTTCGGCATCGATCGAATCAGCCGCTGCAAATCCAACACATTCAGTCGCGGCACCCCATCTTCACCCACATAGCCAGCATTTCCCCGCACGCTTTGATCCCCACCAGCACAAAAAGCATACTTCCCATCCGTATGAGGCCCAGCGCCAGTAAAAAGCACTACACCGATACTGGTATCTTCGCGAGCATCAGCAAAAGCATCGTAGAGTTCAAAAACTGTTTTCGGACGAAAAGCATTTCGCTTGTGGGGACGATTGATAGTTATTTTAGCGATGCCGTCCGTTTTGTGGTAAAGGATATCTTCGTAGGTTTTGGCGGTTTGCCATTCAACTTGCATAGATCGGCGTGTAGAGGTTAAGAATCTTCTATTATCCACTCAGAAGCGCGATCGCCCAAATCAATCGGAATGCTAACCGCCTTACCGAGTCGGGGCCGATCTTTTGTCTGCTCAATATATTCTTGCACCTGTGTCGCACCACCCCAAGCCTCGATATAACTGGCAATGATATCCAGATGAGCCATATAATCAGCCTCTTTGAGCGGAAAAGACGCCTGTTCCAGATATTTCCACATAATCTGGACAAAAATCTTGCCCTGAATCCGCCGCACTTGAATATCGTAAGAGCGTCCCCACTTATTTAGTAATATCTGGCGTAAGTCTCGTCCTGTCATTCGATTTTGGATTTTGGATTTTGGATTTTGGATTGAAATACCTAAATTCTCATTATGAGACGGGGGTCAAAAAATGTAATAATACCCCTGTGAAAGTTGTACATCAGTTTCTCAAAACATTTTGGAGACTTTGCCGTGTAGCGGCGGATTGCAGGTTCACAAAGCATGGTGAGAAAAATCTGAGTTTTCACTCAGAATCTTGACAAAGATACACACACAAGCATATTTTATGGCTCAAGTTTCAGGATCGGCAGACGTTCCCGATATGGGGCGTCGTCAGTTTATGAATTTGCTAACTTTTGGCACAATCACGGGAACGGCACTGGGGGCACTATATCCCGTCGTCAAATACTTTATCCCCCCATCTGCTGGTGGTACTGGTGGTGGAGTCATCGCCAAAGACGCACTGGGTAACGACATCATTGTGAGCGAATATCTGACCACTCACAGCGCAGGCGATCGCAGCCTCGCCCAAGGACTCAAAGGTGACCCCACCTACATTGTGGTAGACGATAACAAAGCCATTGCAGATTACGGTATCAACGCTATCTGCACCCACTTAGGCTGTGTCGTACCTTGGAACGTCGCTGAAAACAAGTTTAAATGCCCCTGTCACGGTTCTCAGTACGACAAAACGGGCAAAGTAGTGCGGGGACCAGCACCCCTCTCCCTGGCACTAGCACACGCCGCTGTGGCAGACGACAAGATTACCTTTACGTCTTGGACTGAAACAGACTTCCGCACTGGCGTTGCACCCTGGTGGAAATAAATAGTGCTGAGTGCTGAGTGCTGAGTTATTTAGTTACTCATTCCTCAGTTTGATTGAAAGCTGATACCGATTGATTTGACCTTGGTTGGTCACGGAATCGTTGTAATTAGAGGTCAGTAACCCAGCCCTAAAGGGACTGGGCTTGCAAGAGTAATCGAGTCAGCCATACTGACCAGCCTAAGTCTTAACTGACTACGTTTTTTGAGTCACGACACCCGGTCATGCGAAGCTAGTTCCCGGCTCTGTCATTTGCAGTTAAACAGTTTTAAGGTCACTGAGACAGTGCTGCAAGTCTAAAAAGCTCTTAAAACCTTGGCGAAGCTAACATTACCCCGAAAGGGAGGCTCTTCGGAGCAAGCCGTTATGCGTACATGATTGCGAAGCTTGAGATGGTAATTGTCCCGTTGAAAGTGCAACACAAAAGTACACCGAGCCCTTGCAATCCCAAGGCGGTAATGGTCACAAAATATTCACGGCGGTTAAAACCGCACGAGTCGCTTTCCTCTCAGCCCTTTAGGGACTGAGTTTCCCGCTTACCGAGTTTTTTTATGAAAAAAGTTTGTTTAAGGGCGATACGCTTTGGCAGTAAGTGGGCGGTTACCAAAATAGCACTGCTCGCGATCGCCACATTTGCCCTCTTCTTCGCCAGCGATTTAGCACTTCCCCAATCGGCTGCCGCCTACCCCTTCTGGGCCCAGGCAACCGCCCCCGAAACGCCCCGCGAAGCCACAGGGCGGATTGTTTGCGCTAACTGTCACCTAGCAGCCAAACCAACCGAAGTTGAAGTACCCCAATCCGTCCTCCCCGACACAGTGTTTGAAGCCGTAGTGAAAATTCCCTACGACAGCAGCAGTCAACAAGTACTCGGCGATGGTTCCAAAGGTGGCTTAAACGTCGGTGCCGTCCTGATGTTGCCCCAAGGCTTCAAGATTGCCCCGGAAGACCGCATTCCAGAGGAAATGAAAGAAAAAATCGAGGGACTCTATTTCCAAACCTACAAAGAAGGAGAGGATAACGTAGTCATCATCGGGCCTATACCAGGCGATCAATATCAGGAAATCGTCTTCCCAGTTCTTTCACCCAATCCCGAAACTGACAAAAACATCCGCTATGGCAAGTACGCCGTTCACGTAGGCGGCAACCGGGGTCGCGGTCAAATTTACCCCACCGGCGACAGAACCAACAATAATATCTATAACGCTTCCGCCACCGGAACTATTTCTCAGATTGCCAAAGGTGAAGACGGCGGCTACCAAGTAAGCATTACAACCGATGCTGGCGAAACAGTTGTCGATACTATTCTCGCCGGGCCAGAATTGATTGTCTCCCAAGGAGACGCTGTGAAAGCTGGCGACGCCTTGACGATTAACCCCAATGTGGGCGGATTTGGTCAAGCTGACACCGAAATCGTCCTCCAGAGCGCCGCACGGATCAAATGGCTGATGATATTCTTCACGGGTATCATGCTTTCGCAAGTTCTGCTTGTACTCAAGAAGAAACAAGTCGAAAAAGTGCAAGCCGCCGAGATGAATTTCTAGGTCTGACTTGACACGCGATCGCTAGAATAATCTCTTTTGGGACAGGCATCTTGCCTGTCCTTGTTATTTTTTACGATCTGATACTAAATCCGCAACGATTACCCCTTTTATGTATATAGGCTGTAGAGACGTTTCATGAAACGTCTCTACAATGTGTATGCCAAAAATTCTCATGGGGTAACAAACCCGGATTTGGTATGAGTCAGTTAGGACGTTTTTAATTCCTGAAACGGTGGCGGATTCTAGCCCCTTCTTCCCCTAGTCCCCAGTCCAAGTGTCCCTAGTCCCTAGCTATATCACAAAGGGCGATAAACGCGGTAGTTAATGTTGGGGAAGATATTGTCAATTGTCTCAACTTTTTCCAGCCAACCGCTGTCGATTTTGCCCGCGTTAATATCATCGTAGAGTTTATTAAAGCGCATCAGGTGCGATCGCGTCCGTCGTACCGCGTAAGGCACCATCGTCCCAGTCCGCATAATAAACGCCCAATCAGAAGACTGGGCCAGGAGCAATTCTCGCGCCGCCTGGTTAAGCGCACGCCACTCCAATTCATCAGCTGGTTCCTTAAGCCCTAACTCAATCATCCGCTCCGCCGCTTTGTGCAGGTAGGGATAAATCCAGGAATTCGTATCGTTGAGCCAATACTCGTGAAACCCCTTGAAACCCCAACTAGACTGTGCAAGACGCATGACTTGATGCCTGCTGTGCATCCGCAGATAGTCTGCCAAGTGAGTCATAGCATAAGTCTTTTGGTCGTGCCAAGTCTTGCGGAACAGGTACTCCAAGAACCAAGGCCCTTCATACCACCAGTGACCGAACAGCTCCGCATCATAAGGCGAGACAATAATTGGAGGCCGCTGCATAACATTGTAGAGATGCTCGACTTGCTGCGCCCGGTTATACATAAAGTTGCCCGCGTGTTCTGTCGCCTTTTGCCTCGCCCAGTAAGGGTCATAGAGAGTTTTATCCCCCAAACCCAAACCCCGACCAGTGATCTTGTGGTACTTGATGCCAATATTTTTCCGCTGACCGTTGGGCATGATGTAAGGCTTAATATATTCGTATTCCGCTTCCCAGCCCAAGTCCTTATAAAATTCCCGATATTCAGGGTCACCGGGGTATCCCAGTTGAGAAGACCAAACTTGATGCGCCGATTCGTGATCCCGACCAAAAGCCGCAATGCCTGACTCTGTAAAGACAGGTGTATAAGTCCCAAAACGGGGACGGGGGCTACCATAAAGAATCGCGTGACCGTCGATGAGGAAATAGCGCAGACCTGCATCCGCCAGCATCTGTTCTAATCCGTTATAGTAAGCACACTCCGGCAACCAAATCCCCTTGGGAGGGCGTCCAAAGTTTTCCTCGTAGTGTTCGCAAGCCACCCGGATTTGCGCCCATACTGCCTGCGGGTACATTTTCATTAGTGGCAAATACCCGTGGGTAGCGCCGCAGGTGATGATTTCCAGGTTATTGCTATCCTGGTATTGCTTGAAAGCGGCGATTAAATCGCCGTTATATTGCTGCCAAAACTGGCGAGTCTCGTAAAATTCTTTGGCGTAATATTCAGATAGGTAGCGCAGATGACCGTTATGGTGATTATGCCCAATTTCGAGTTGGGTCAGATCTTCCAGTTTGGCCAAGTGCTTATCGTAGCGCTCTTGCAACAGCGGGTCGCGCAGCATTGACACCAAGGGCGGTGTCAGGCTCATCGTTATTTTGAATTCAATGCCGTCTCGCTTTAATGCCTCGAACATCCGCAGCAAGGGGATGTAGGTTTCGGTAATGGCTTCATAAAGCCACTCTTCTTCCAGCACATAGTCACTTTCGGGATGTCGGACGAAGGGCAGGTGGGCATGAAGTACAAGAGCGAGATAGCCAATAGCCATAATGATTTTGTGGAGGTGAATTAAGGTCTTGAGGACGCGGGAGGAAGAATGGTTTACAGTATTTTAAGATTTTAAGGCGAAAGGGACAGTATCCAAACGATCGCTGAATGTCTATAAATTGATGTGAACTACTCTAACTAACCTTCGGTATAGTTAGAGCTTCTGGCGCTTTCGGAGTTGTTATGCTTTTGTTCAAAAAATCACATTTTTATTTCTCTGCTCCTCTGCTGTCTTACAGATATTCTTTCAGCGGGAAAGTAATAAATAGAGTATTCTGCACTTAATTATGGTGGAAAATCACCCAAATTTGGGGATCTCCTGTTTCAGAACTTGTAACTGACAGACGATCGGCTGTCTTCTATTTTATTCTGAAGGTATGCGCTCGAAAGCATCGTCGCCCAAACCAACGGCCAACTGGGAGGATTTAACCCTAAATACCTCGCCAGACCCAGTGCAGTTGGACAACATCAAAGCCCAGCTGGATTTAGTTTTGCTAGCTTTAGAAGCATTAGCGGGAATTGGTTCGGAAGCGATCCTCGCCGCCGCCGCCCATCTGGGTTTGGAGTCAATAGTTGCTGACCGGGTTTCCTTGTGGCGTCTCCGCCAGTCCAGTCCCTTACGTAAAGGACAGGGAGGGCGTAAAAAGCTGGATGTAGAAGAAGCGCGATCGCTAGTTCTCATTATCTGCCACTTGACGAAACAGCACCAAGAGTTAATCCGTCGCGCCGTCGCCCTCCTAGAACAGCTAACCGAGCAAAACCAAAAACCGCATCAAGCCGCTCTGCTGGGAGATTATATCGATACCTTTAGCAACACCTACCAAGAACGCATGGAGGATGGCGACAGCTGTTCGACTGAAGTTCTAGCTCACCTCGCTCTCAAACTGTTGATAGATCTACTGTTTTACAGCAGTCCCGGCGGTCACCGCCGCCTTTGGTTAGCACTGCTCGGAAAAAGTAAAAAGTAATTAGTCATTACTCCCTTCGGGCCAGAAGATTACCTATCATTCTTTTTCCCCTCTGCACAAGCGCCCCTCTGCCCCTCTGCCCCTCTGCTCAAGAGCTCCTCTGCCCCTCTGCACAAGCGCCCCTCTGCCCTATGTACTCGTCCACCTCAGTTCTGCGACGCTATACTCCACCCACCTGCACGCTGGAAATTGTGGCCAAAGGCTCACCCCTATCCCGCTGGGTTGGTCGCCCGGTACTGAAGCGGCTACAGTTTGTGCTAAGCTTCGACGATCCGCGAGTGCCAGAGGAAAAACGAGTTACCGTTCGTGGGGACCAAACGCAACTAGAAGCGCTCTGCGAAGTAGTTCAAGGGTATGTGCAGGACTTTCTCGGACAGTCACCCGATCGATTAAATGCGTCGTTCTTGGCATCATCGCCTAACGATCGATCCGAACTATCAGACACCAATGCAGAATCGACTAACGGTTCGGGTGACACAACTGCCACCCTAGAAATACCGCAACATCATACTCCGGGCAGTGATGAAGGTTCAATAACATTATCATCTCATCCTTTAGACTCATCCTTTGCCGCAACTGATTCACCGGAGTTAGAACTTGGTGAAAAAGAAACTAGCGCCAACGGCACACCCTTTTCGCGTCATGAAGTTACAGGAATTTACCTGCAACCAAATGGTCTGCTGTTTCACGACCTGTTTTTAGGTTCTTTGGCTACAGAGCAGTTAGGGCCAGTTATACACCTCAGTTTGCTGCAATTATTTGACTTGGCGACTGCGCTAGATGAATACGCAGCTGAATTGGAGATATTGCCCACCCTTAACCGCCCAGCTTTGGGCAAAACTCCTCCCTTTTGGGCCAGTATAGCTGCGATCGCTCTGGTGACCGTGGGCGTAGCAACAGCGGCTGTGAAATTGCTCGATCGAAAAACTTCTAACCCAGAAATACCCGCAACCGCAGTTAACCCAGAGCCCACCCCAACCGAACAGCCACAAATTGCCGCTGTTCCCTCACCAGAGCCAACACCGGGAGTACCAACGCCACCCCTGTCTTCGTCGCAAACACTGCCAGCACTGCCGCCATCGGCATCTAATTTATCTCCCAGCCCCAGCGTGACCCTGCCACCGGGATCGGGCCTAGCTCCGAGTACTGGGGTGACGCCGCCAGTCGCTTCCACAGTACCTCCTCCTCTTGGGGTGACGCCGCCAGCAGCTTCCACAGTACCTCCAGGGCCAAGTTCTACTGCATCCCAACCAGAGCAATACAAACTGCCCCTTAATTCTGCTGCACCCCAACCGGGAAGCGGAGGCCCAACAGCATCCCAAAAACCACCCGATAATCGAACGTTGGTTCAGATAAATCCCTCAGAAACAGCACAGCGTCAGGAGCCTACCCAGCCCCAAATTAAGCCTAACCCGACCACCCCACCTCAAGCAGCGACCTCACCAACGGCACAGCGCCAAGAGCCCAGATCTGTTAAGAGTCCTAACCAATCTGCGGCTCGAATTGCTTCTGCTCCTGCGGTTGTACCAAAGTCAAGACCGACTCCTGAAGTTACAGCGCTTCCCACTCAGCCAAGTCCTCGAATTACAGCGCCTCCCACTCAGCCAAGCCCTCGAATTACAGCGCCTCCCACTCAGCCAAGCCCTCGAATTACAGCGCCTCCTACCCAGCCAAGCCCTCGAATTACAGCGCCTCCTACCCAGGAGATTCCTCGCGTTACAGCGCCTCCCACCCAGGAGATTCCTCCCATTACAACCCTTCCCACTCAAGAGTTTCCTTCGATTACACCGCCTCCTATTCAGGAGTTTCCTCCCATTACACCACCTCCCGCTCAGGAGTCATCTCCAGTTGCGGCAGCTCCGACTCAAAGCGCTGATGTCAAACCGCCAGTTGCCGCTCGGACTGGTACTCCCGGCGCACAGCCTACCCCCAGCAGCAGTACTTCCCTGTTTGACACGATCCCGCAGGTAGCTGAAGCGAAAAGTTATTTCCAAAATCGCTGGCAACCCCCGACAAGCTTGAAACAACGTCTGGAATACAGTCTGGCGCTTAATCCTGATGGGTCAATTCGCCAGATTATTCCTCTGGGACAAGTGGCAGAAACTTATCTCGATCGCACGGAGATGCCTTTGGTGGGTGAAACTTTCGTCTCTCCGATTGAAGGAAAACGCAGTCCCAAAATTCGGGTGGTTCTGAGTCCAGATGGCAAGGTGGACACTTTCCTGGAATCGTTGAATTGAGTATTCGGAATCTGCCAACTGCTGTGTGTTGGTTTTTACTACGCTCCTACTCAGATTTTAGAGCAGTTAAACCAATAAAATCTGTAAATCCTTTTCTAAATTAAGGAAATTAATTAGTTTGTCTCAATGTGTTATTGGTAACAAGCACTTTTGAGAAGTACCGAATAGCGATCGCAAGGCGTTTATCCTTATACAACTATACGGTCAATGCCTCAGCTTTTGCTTTTTTAGGGGTGCAGACACTCTCTAGCGCAGAAACCTCTAGCTCAGAACCCTCTAATGGCAGCGCTTCCTGTAACATGAGCATTTCATAATGCCAAATCAGTACCTCTTCGATACCTTCCCAAGAAGGTGCAAATGGTGGAAGCGCTAGAGAACACGCCTTCCAACTGCCACGAACGGGCACGCCTAGCTGTTGGCAATTACCGCCGCGCCTTCCCTCTGGCGTGTAGTACCGACAAGACCAACAGGCTGAAGCTACAGGATTTACCGTCATGAAACCTCTTTACCTTTTAGGGTGGGTGCATAAGTTTTTTGAGTCTTCTTTTATATTTATGCCAAATTACTCAGCCACTATATAAGGCTATAACGCATGAACCGTAAGGGTTATAGCGATCCCCAGCAAAAATAAACTTTATATTTATTTCATATTTACGTTAAGAAAACGATACATTAAGGCGAAATAACTATACTGATTTCTATAAAAACTCAATCGGGATCAAGGAAAACCTTAACTGACCGTCTTGGAACATAAGTTAGATAGTAACCAAAAATGAGGAATTAAAAAAAATCAGATCGCCAGGTAGAGTATAATGATATGTTTGGCTATATATAGCCAAACATATCGGTTAGGACAGTATTAAACGCTCAAAGCAAGGCTGGGACTGTGTTTATACAGTTTCCGTTGCACTCAACACTTTGCTATAATGCTTTCTTTTGGTAGATTACCCATAGTCAGAGGGACATACCCCCTTGTAGGGACAGGGATCGAGTCTGGGGATAGCTCTGCTTCCATAACTTCAGAGCAATACTTCAAAAGGCGTCGAAATTGCTGCTTTGGGGACTAAACCTGATTTTGGAAAACCCCTAAAATGTCACTGAGAGATTTAACAGACATTCAAGCTAAAAATTAAAAAAAAGCAAACCTTCTCTTAAAGCTATTTCGTTTTTAGTTTTCACTGACAAGCATTAGCTTAGGAGTGCGATCGTGAGTCAACTTTCCCCCGCCCAGCCAAGAGTGCAATCATCCCCAACCCAGCCTTATTCGCCCGCCCTGCAAGCTGTTCTGAGCAGCCTGGATGTGCAGTTGGAGGAAGAATTAGCCCGATATCGGCGTCAACGCCCTGCCAAAACAATTCCACCGCGTGCTGCTGGGCGTCCCCAGAGTCCAAAAACTTTGGATCTGATCTCTGTGCGAGCTACTGGCGGCAGAACTAGGCCGCAAACTGCTGCTGTGACGGTGCCAGAGAGCCTACCAGCAGCTATTACCAACAAAAATGCTTTTGGAGAAAGTGAGGCTGAGAACCGCGAAGTGGAAGCCCCAAATGCGGCTTTAGGAACGCCGGATCTTTCTGTTGATGACAACCCAATCGCTCACCTGGAAAATCCCCCTGGTTTGACTAGATCTGAAGGGGGTTTGGTGAACCGGGCTGCTTCTGGGATACAGCCAAATGAGTATCTGCCATTAGAGTCAGCACATCTAAAAGATCTGAGACAGGAAAAAGCTGCCGCCCAGTCAGAACGCAGTTTTGCGGACAGTCTGCTGAGCCCCTTGGGGATTGGCTCAATGCTGCTGTTGTTGCTCTCTAGTGCGACTTTGGGCTATATAGCGATGAATCCGTCTAGCCTCAACCACCTGCCTCTGGGGCGACTGTTTGCATCTAAGACGGCGACGGTAGCCAAAAATCCGCAAAAAACTCCTGCCGTTGGAGAGGATAAAGGTGGAGAAAATTCCATTCCCAATTCACCCAATCTGGCTGACCAAGAATTTGTGGAACTGAATTTAAGAAGTTTAAGTACACTAAAGCGTAAAAATACGCCAAAAGCTCCACCTTTACCAACGATCGGTACTCAAGTGCCTGTAAATCCCCCAGCGCCGTTACCGCGTCCGGTGGGTTCTCCAGTGCCTCTGGATTTACCGGCGGCACTCTTACCACCGTCACTTCAATCAGGTGTGTTGCCCCAGATTGGCGATCGGTCCCCCGCCATACAGCCTGCGCCAGCTGGAACTACCAAACAGCCGAATGTTCCTAAGCAGCAAGCTGCGGGGAATAAGCCGATCGAAGGAACGGCTCGGTTGGCACCGCGTGGGGCGAGCGATCGGGGGCAAGCTGCTGCCACCAAACAACCTCCAGCAAAGGCTAAACCTGCACCGGCAAAGGATAATAAATTCTTGGTTGTGACGGCGTACAGTGGCTCAAGCTCTCTGGCACAAGTGCGGAAGGTGACATCAGATGCCTATGTACGTCGCTTACCGCAAGGCAACCGCATCCAAGTGGCTTCATTCTCCTTGGAGTCGGAGGCTCAAAAAAAGGTTCGGGATTTGCGAAAACAGGGCATATCGGCTGAGATATATCGCCGGTGACATCCTCGTGCGCCATAATCTACGCGCTGCGTGCGCGTAGATTATGGCGGAGGGTCAAGTCAATTATTTCTGGGCAAGAAGCGCATAGATTTCCCGTTTAACTTGCTCTAAAAGCTCACGCACCCGATTTATCTACCCCGCCGGTCAGACCCACACCATAGCAGCTTCTGCTTGGTGTTGGGATGAAAGGCTCTTTAAAATTGGGGACTCGATGTACCCAATTTTAACAAATCATGTTACTCTATTTACACAGCACATTTCTATAAAATGTTAGTTTACGAAGCAAAAATAAAAGGAACAGAAGCTCAGTACCGCATCCTCGATGAGATGTTGCGGACTGGGCTTTTTGTTCGTAATAAAGCTTTGCGATACTGGATGGATAATCCAGGAGTAAACGGCATGGACTTGAACAAATACTGCAAAGTCCTGGCTGACAATCCTGAATTCCCTTGGGTTAAAAAACTTAACTCAATGGCAAGACAGGCAATGGCTGAACGCGCTTGGTTAGCTATAGTTCGATTTTTTGATAACTGCAAACAGAAAGTAGCAGGCAAAAAAGGTTATCCGAAGTTCAAAAAACTGTTGACCAGAGCATCAGTTGAGTATAAAACTTCTGGTTGGAAGCTTTCAGAAGATAGAAGATATATCACTTTCACGGATAAATTTGGTGCGGGGACTTTCAAGCTTTGGGGAACTAGAGACTTACATTTTTACCAAATAGACCTTCTTAAGCGTGTTAGGATAGTTCGCCGTTTCGATGGATATTACGTGCAGTTTTGCATTAATCACGAAAGGAAAGAAACCCATGAATTAACAGGTCGAATGTTAGGGCTAGATGTTGGTTTAAACCATTTCTACACCGATTCAGAAGGCAATCAAGTAGAAAACCCTCGCTTTTTGAGGAAAAGTGAAAAAGCTCTCTTGAGAGCTTTTCGTCAACTTTCACGAAAAAATATTGGGTCAAAAAATAGAAGTAAAGCTAAGAATCGGTTAGGTAGGAAACACCTAAAAGTTGAAAGGCAGCGTAAAGACTTTGTTGTGAAATTAGCAAGGTGCGTAATCCAGTCTAGTGACTTGGTAGCCATTGAAGACTTGCAGGTGCGAAACATGGTGAAAAACCACCATTTAGCTAAATCAATTAGTGATGCTTCTTGGTCGATGTTTAGGCAGTGGCTTGAGTATTTTGGTCAAGTGTTTGGAGTGCCGGTTGTGGCTGTCCCTCCGAACTATACATCGCAGGATTGCTCTAATTGCGGTACGGTAGTTAAGAAAACCTTAAGTACTAGAACTCATCAATGCCATCACTGTGGGCATATTCAAGATCGAGATTGGAACGCGGCGATTAATATTCTAAATATTGCGTTGTCAATCTTAAGTGAAATGTTGAAAAATACCGTCGGGCAGACGGAAATTAACGCCTTTGGAGAGAATGACCTCTGCTTGGTTGGGGTAACTCAATTAAGTAAGCCAACTCGCAGAAAGAGGAAGCCCAAAGAGCAATCTTTGGAATCCCCCGCTATATTCGGTACTCCGAATTAGCGGTGGGAGGATGTCAATTTAGTTTGCATATTTATGTTTGGTCAATCTTGGATATCGACGATCTTTTCAGCACACTCATGCCTTGCCTGCATCGCTTTCAGGTTGCGTCTAGAACGCCAATCTAGTTGTGGCGTAGCGGTCAAACGGGATAGTTTTTACCATGAGCCTTTTTAGGACGCTGCAAAGGCAGTGCTTTTCACGATGGGATTTAATCGAGAACTGTCAGCAATCCATGTCTGATACCATAAAGCAGCCGGTTAATCAAGATTTGCTCTCCTTCGCTGAGTGAATCCGTTAATAAGGCAGATCTGATCTGATACCGATCGTGGACAGTCATCTTGCCAGAAACCATGATCTGACCAGTAAGGGCTTCGATTGAAACGGGGTGCCAGTGGGCTTTAGCGTACATCTTTCTGCGGGTGGGAACTTTACATCATCCAATATCTTCCATTTCTGGAAAGCGTCGTGCGATCGAAAGCATTCATAAAGCCTGACGCTATTCTTCTAGTTTGGTGATACGGCGCCCAAATCAATGTGACCGTAAAGTTTCTTTGCAGTGATGCTAATCATTGACTTACCACTAATCTAAATTTCTAACTGAAGTTGCGGGGATCGCCGTGGGCTGGGCGATCCCCGTACTGGGTGGGTTGAGACTTGACTGTTGTAAAGGTATCTTTCGGACTGATAGGCTAAGGGGTGAAAAATTACTCCTTTCCCGCTCAAAGAATATGTATAAAGCAGCAGAGGGGCAGAGGGGAAAAAGAATCATAGATAATCTTCTGGCCCGAAGGGAGTAAGCATTCCCTTGCAACCGTCGGTAAGATAAAACTGGAGCGAATAATAAGAAGTATATCTTTTGATGGATGCAAATAGCTCACCTTGACCGATAGTCACGTCGCACAAGTAGTAAAAATGACTAGGGGCGATCGCTTTCTCGAATTACTGCGATCGTCCCCCACTTCCTCTACTCTTAACTCTGAGAGTCTTTTTTTCTGTGGTTTTTTTTCTCAATTCTTTGCTTAATCGCCTCTTGGTCATTAGTTTAGGACTTACGCAAAGAAACCCAGTTTCTTTGGTACATACCTCGTTAGCGAAAGCGCTAGCGGGTTTTTTTGGTGTTGACATTGAAGGAGGAGTCAGTTAATCTATATTCATTGGTAAATCAAGTTCAATCTGAACCTTGACAATTTAAACAAAGTTAGGTATAAAACAAGTTTTGTTTTGTGCTTTACCTGTAGGGGTCGGGCAAAGGCTGAAACCCTTATGTTTTCGTTGACCCCTATGGGTTGCCCATCAGGTAAGGGTTTCAAGCTTTGAAACTTGACTAAATTATCAATAAGCTTAGTCTTGTTGACAGGTAAAAATGACCCCTACAGTTTGGGCTAGTTAGAATCCTACTCTGGTAAGGCTTTCAAATTGGCACTCTTTTCAATTCAATTCCCCTCACGGGGACGGAAACGGTGGCGGGGGCGCGGTAATTGTGCGGCTGCCAGGCTCTTTTCAATTCAATTCCCCTCACGGGGACGGAAACTTGACCGGTAAAAATTTTACCAGCGATTGATTGATTGACACTTTTCAATTCAATTCCCCTCACGGGGACGGAAACAATTTTGCCGCGGCTGCTGCACAGCGGAATCATCTGCTTTTCAATTCAATTCCCCTCACGGGGACGGAAACCATAAGTCTCTTGCCCTTTGGCAAGATAACTGGTCTTTTTCAATTCAATTCCCCTCACGGGGACGGAAACCTGCCGTCAACTCTGCAGGAGCAGAGAGATAGAAAGGCTTTTCAATTCAATTCCCCTCACGGGGACGGAAACTTAATTGAGGAACCAAGTTACGAACTTGCTCCACAGCTTTTCAATTCAATTCCCCTCACGGGGACGGAAACTTGATCCACTCATCAGAGAAAATTTCTTCCATCCTCATGGCACTTTTCAATTCAATTCCCCTCACGGGGACGGAAACCTTTTAAGCGAAAATCCCGCATAAACAGTTCCCAATTATCTTTTCAATTCAATTCCCCTCACGGGGACGGAAACCGGGAAAAGAAAAAAGGTTAGAATTGCAAGTTTGCTTTTCAATTCAATTCCCCTCACGGGGACGGAAACAGGATTTTTTTTGAGTCTATGATCTAACCCTAACCTAGTCTTTTCAATTCAATTCCCCTCACGGGGACGGAAACAAACTACTGCTGATTTAGCTGGTTAAGCAAATCAGAAAGCTTTTCAATTCAATTCCCCTCACGGGGACGGAAACTTATTACGACGCAGTACGTCGTAATTGTAATTCGAGCTTTTCAATTCAATTCCCCTCACGGGGACGGAAACCTGGCGGAGCATCGGTCCCCAACTGAGACACCGATTGCAGCTTTTCAATTCAATTCCCCTCACGGGGACGGAAACATTTCAATTGATTGAGCAAGTCTCCTAGAGGCTGCATCTTTTCAATTCAATTCCCCTCACGGGGACGGAAACTTCAATTGACCCTGCGGCTTGCTCAGCCTGTTGCTGATCTTTTCAATTCAATTCCCCTCACGGGGACGGAAACTTTCTTCAAAGAATTGTTGAAGCGTTTTTGGTGCCTTTTCAATTCAATTCCCCTCACGGGGACGGAAACTTGCCGCTGGCGGTACTCTTGTATCTGGATTCGATTCTTTTCAATTCAATTCCCCTCACGGGGACGGAAACACTATTTTGTTATCTCCAAAATCAACCAAAAGAGCAGCAATGCTTTTCAATTCAATTCCCCTCACGGGGACGGAAACTCAACTTTTGTTGATCCATCAGCACCGGGAGTAATGACTTTTCAATTCAATTCCCCTCACGGGGACGGAAACAGACACGGCGCACAAAATAATCCTAGTAGACCACGCTTTTCAATTCAATTCCCCTCACGGGGACGGAAACTATCCATCCCGATACAAAGCCACGGTCTACATAAGCTTTTCAATTCAATTCCCCTCACGGGGACGGAAACTTACCATCCATCCAGGCATTTCATGCTGTTCTACGACAACGCTTTTCAATTCAATTCCCCTCACGGGGACGGAAACTTCGTAAGAATTATCGCCTTTTTGGATGATTGTACACTTTTCAATTCAATTCCCCTCACGGGGACGGAAACTTCCTGGTGTGTCAAATTGGCAAAATTTTCACCGCTTTTCAATTCAATTCCCCTCACGGGGACGGAAACATTAAATACAATGCCTCCGGGAATAAGCAGCAGCTTTTCAATTCAATTCCCCTCACGGGGACGGAAACGATCGATGGTTTGACTCAAAACCAACTGTACAGATTTCCAATTCATCTGTAATGCAGTTGAAGAATTTCTTTAGCCGCGCGATCGCACGCTCCGACCTCTCCTAAAGCTTGTCGCATCTCTCGATAGTCCGCTAAAGTTTGCCTGCGCCGATCTGGATTTAGCAAATTCATCGCCTCTCGAACAATATTTTCTGGATTAGCTTCCTCTTGCAGCAATTCCGGCACAATTGACTTCATCAGCACTAAATTAGTGGGTGACATGAAAGGAATCGAAAACTTTAGTAAATTGGTGGCAATCCAAGCGGTGATATGATTAACGCGATATATAACAACTTGTGGAATTTCTAAAAGAGCAATTTCTAGATTAACCGTGCCAGATTTAGTAATAGCTAGGTCAGCTGCTGCGATCGCTTCCTGCGTCTTATCGGCAACCAAAGTAGCACGCAAATCGTAATTTTGGATGGCTTTTTCTATCGAGTCCCGATATACTTCAAGAGATAAGGGAATCCAGAATCTCACATTCGGAATTTTTGCTTGGATTTGCTGCGCTGCTTGGAACATTACTGGCAAAACATATTTGATTTCCTGATGTCGAGAGGCGGGTAAAAGTGCGATCGCTACCTCATCCTCAGAAATTCCCAATTCAGCACGCGCTTGGGACCGCTTGGGACTAGAAATCATCCTATCTATCAACGGATGACCGACCCAGCTAACTTTTACCCCTTTTTCTTGGAAATAACGCGCTTCTTCTGGGAAAATTGCCAACACAAGGTCTGTCATTTTCACAATACGATCTGTGTTGTGCTGACTCGGCGACCAAACCCATTCTTGAGGCGCGATGTAGTATGCGATCGGCACCAAGGGAAAATGCTGGCGAACATAACTGCCGATCCCCAGATTTGGCCCCATGTAATCGATCAGCACCACTAAATCTGGCGGGTTTTGCTGGAGGTATTGTTTGGCGCGACGCTGAATCTGAAGGGTAGGCCACACATACGGTAGAGATTCCAAAATCCCCACCGAACCGATCGCGCTGGTATCCCCCAACAATGTAGCCCCCGCCGCAGCCATACGGCTACCCCCCAGCGCCACTATTTCTAATTCCAACCCTAATATTTGTGCTTGGCGCTTTAGGGCGTCAATTAGCAACCCTCCCTGCAAATCGCCAGACACTTCGCCCGTACTGATAAATATAGTTTTTCGTTTCGAGTTCAAAATTTTTCTATGTTGCGCCGCTTTAAAGAGTGTATCAAATTTTAATATAATTTAAGGCCAATTTTAACGATTTGTTTCCACAGGCGTAGGACAGTGACACGCACTCGCCGTCCAGTCAATTCAGCCCTGACGGGGTGACAAGTATCGCTGAAACCCTTGCACAGTCTGTTTTATACCACATCGCTTTTTCAAAAAATTGAGTTAATTTTTTGGTCTTATTGACACTATTCTCAAATGCTTGCAGCTACAAGCCTCATGGATTCGTTTTAGGCCACCAGATTTACCTGCCAATTTTTCAGGATGTGGGTGGCTTAAAAACCTTGGCTTGCAAAGCTTTTGGGCATAGTTGTCCCCCCTTCACAAAGGGAGGCAAAATCTAAGCTTGTGCGTAAGTCCTGAAAAAGATAGGGTGTTTATTCTCAAGAGAGCCCCGATTGAAAAATTTACTTACTTAATAGCTAGCTAAAACTGCTACATGACTGACTGCTGCCGATACCGTCACAGGTAGCTTATACCCACCACCGTGACTGGATAAAACAGGACAAGATACTTTTTTAGCTAGGTCTAGTACGTATTCTGTTAAGAGTTTAAAGTCTTGATTAGTCCAATCTGTAATTCCTTGACCGCAATCATCTTTATGAGAATCGTAACCTGAAAATATCAATATTAAATCTGGATTCCAGGGTATCCGCTCCAAAGCTAATTGAAATCTGTACCGACTTTCATTACCTCTATAAAAGTCACCTGTTAAGTGAATTTTTTCAAATAAGTCATCTTCATATATTTGAGATAGTATGGGAATATTACAGTGCCCGACTTCTTCGCCTTTTGTTGTTGTACCCGCTTTAAGGTTGGATGCTTTAGCCATGTATAAATCGACAACGCTATGGATACTTATGCAGTAAACGCTCGGATCGTGGCTAAAGATTGACTGAGTTCCATCTCCATGATGAATATCCCAATCTACAATTAGTATTTTATGAAAATCTTGAGTCTGAGCATACCTGGCCGCCGCCGCCAAAGGATTGAGCAAACAATACCCGTGTCCCCAATCTTCATGTGCGTGATGACCGACTAAGCTGAAGCAGTAGGCACGCTCTAAAATGCCTTTTTTCATATGGTCTATGGCTTCTATCATTCCTCCTAAACCATACAAATAACCGGGTAGGCAGTATTGTAAATTCGTGCATTCAGTACTTAATTTTGGTTTTTGAGGTAAAGGCTTCTCCAATGCCATTAAAGCTAACTGGATTAAATACTTATCTGTGTGTACACTAAGATACTCGGCATAGTCAACCCTTCTGACGGGAAGGGTTGGATAATCAACTAGGGCTTTCTCAAGTTCCTGCCTGATTTTGCTGTAATGTGGTAAAGAGTGTCCGACGAAAGAAAGCTTACTACTTGGTTTGGATGTATAGCAGGTATGAGGATGTAAGTAGGTAGCAAATTTTGTCATAATTTCAAGACATTTCCACGGTTTTTAAGTACGGGCGCATATCAAGCCATGTTAATACTAATTTGAAAAATAATTGCCAAATTGACTACCTAATAAAAAAATATATGGCAAAGATTTAAAATCTAAAATCTAAAATCTGCTAGAGTTGTTGGAGTGCTTGAGGTGTAAAGATGAGAGTCTGGCTTGCGAGTTTCCTACTTTTGTTTGCGTTGGCACAACTTTTTGAATGGATGAAACACTTAGCGCTGCCATTGCCGGTGTTTATTGTAGGTGGGGTCTTTTTGGCTCTAGCATCCAACTACGATAAGCGATCGGGCTGGCCTTTCCGTGGTAAAATTTCTGAATCCCAGCCTAGCCAAAACCATATACCGACTGTGATAGAGTCTCTCCACCCACCCAGTCCAGGTAACAATTGATTGTCTTATGAGAGGTAAAACGCCAACTTCAGGGACAGATTAGCGGTTTCTTAAGCTGGAAGGGCAATGCAGGTCCATTGACCTTACAGATTACCCCCTCCCTCCGGTTGAGCAAATCTTGGGCTTTCTGGTTTGGATGGTGCAGTCGGGCTGATGATCGAATAATTGCAAATTTCAGATTTCAGATTTGTTTCGCCCACAAGGGGCGTTTAGAAAACGGGGGAGTGGCTCAAGAGAGTAGGAAGTCCCTAAGTTAGGACTCGCGCAACATTGAGCGGCTGCGTTGCGGTTCCCAGTACTTCGTAGATGTCTTGCGCTTGTTGTTTGCCTCTCGGAACGACGCGATCGATCCAGCGCAGATGAAATAATTCTGGTTGATTTAATTGAGCGATAGATTCTTCGCTGGTTATAATACCACAATTGTAATGTTTTGTCAATTCTTCCAATCGCGCCGCTGTATTTACCACATCTCCTATTACCGTCGAGTCTAGACGCGAATCTGCACCCAACGCACCAATCACAGCCTTTCCTGAGTGAATGCCAATGCCGATTTTGAGCGGTTGATCTAGATTGTAGCGATCGCGTCCGCGATTAAACTCCCTCAAGCTTTCTTGCATCATCACCGCCGCACTTAAGGCATCCTGCGCGTGGTGTCCGCTGCGATCGAAAACCGCCATTAGCGCATCACCCAGGTATTTATCAATAAAACCGTTGTGGGCGATGATGCAAGAGTTCATCTGCGTAAAGAAAGCATTTAACCAATTAAAAGTTTCGCTAGCTGACTGGGATTCTGAAATAGTAGTAAACCCACGAATATCGCCGAATAAAACCGAAATTTCTTCTTCTTTAGCATTACCCAACTGAATAGATTCCACACCGCTGGGCGCAATGCGGCGGAGATATTGATCTGGCACAAACAGCCGCAATTTTTCTGAAAGCGCTTGATTAATGTTCCAAGCAGCGCACAGTTGCAGTTTGTTTTTTTCTTTGAGTTCTTCGCTAACTTGTTGCTGAATTTGTTGCGATCGCATTTGTTGAAGCCGCCAGATGCTCGCGATTTTCGTTAGCAGCAACTGACTTTTTATCGGCTTCGTCAAATAGTCATCTCCCATCAACTCCAATCCTCGTAACCTGGAATTGTCATCATCCAAAGCTGTCAGGAAAATCACGGGTAATGTTTGGCACTTCGGATCGGCTCGCAGTTGCTTGCATACCTCAAAGCCATCCATCTCCGGCATCATAATATCCAGCAAGATGATGTCCGGCGGCGATGCGTTGGCAATTGCCAGTGCTTCGACCCCTGAAGACGCTGCCAGAGTGATGTAGTCTTCTGACTGCAATAACGCTTCTAATAAGCGAATGTTATTCGGCTCGTCATCTACCAGTAGAATGCGGGGCGGGCTATTCTGCATAAATCTGACTTTAAATTGACTGTACGATTCGATCGCACGCTTGACTTGCTAATCATCCGGCCACCGACAGTAGATGCACCCGCTTCCTGTTTGACAGCCTGGAACGCTGTATAGTATTATACCTTTATCTTTGGCTGGCAAGATTTCTTAACAAATTGCAATAGTTAATTAATATAATTAAAACACAAAATTGTTATAGTCACAATCATACTTCTGACATATAGCCACAGTCAGATATGTTAAGACAGCACTCAGCACTTTGCTATATCTGCTGATTCATCCCAAGGGCGGTGAGAACCGTAAATATACTGAGCTAGGTTGACTGTGTACTATTGGCTCGCCGAAGAATTACCTAAGAGTCTGGAGTAATTTGCATATAACTCAAGTTGCTAGTTAGCTCCATTGGGGTACGTTGTTGCGCTTTAGCGCTCAAAGAGCGCTAAAGCGCAACAACGTACCGGCTCTCTTGTACTTAAGGTGATAAATAAAACTGATTAATATGCTCAAATGCTTGCTGTAGCAGGCATTTTCCATGCTCAATGCCAATGCCCAAACTGACCCAAAAAAACCGCTCTTTTCCAGCACAAGTACGAAAGAGCAATCTCTCAGGCAAATCTCAGCATTTTTAAGGAAAGTTTTCAGCTAAAAATCATTTGTAACCAAATTTATTCACCCATAATACTTTTAAAGCCAAATCAAAAACTTACATATCGCAAGGCAAAAATTGTCTTGAGGAGTTAGAATCGATGAAATTCAAACAATTGGTATTACTAGGCGCTACTTCTTTTTTAGCCTCCGCTCTCTCAATTTCGGGGTATGCAGCGCGAGTATCGGGAAATCCATCTTCTAATGCAATGAATCCGGGGGCAAACTCAAGGCTTACTAAAGATACTATGGCCCAAAATATGTCAGCAGTTATGATGTCTGGAACTTTTGTTGCAGCAGAAAAACCTACTTCTGGAACAGCTCGAATTGTCAGAGAAAATGGGCGACGCTACTTAGAGTTAGATGGGGCTTTTCGGACAAGCGATCAAGGGCCGGATCTCCATGTTCTCCTAGAAACTTCTGATAAGCCGCCCCAGTCCTATCAAGATCCAACCACTTACGTGAATCTGGGTAAATTACAAAAATTCAGCGGTACACAACGCTACCCAATTCCTGCTGCCATCAATATATCAAACTTCAAATCTGTGGTCATCTGGTGCCGTATGGCTAACGCAACTTTTGGTTATGCTACGCTTGGTGCTGCTAGGAACGCTAGTACTCGATAATTTACAGCGCTTTTCAGTTATACTTAGCACGGTCATAGAACGAGCTTTTTTAACCCAGCAGTAGGGGCGAAGCATGACCGTATTAATTTGTAGGTTGAACCCAAAGATATTTACCGGAATGCTAATGCCTACGGCACGCACTCGCGTTCGCCCCTACAAATCAAAAATAACAGTTTGTACCCGTGCGGAGTATACCCATTATCGCGGGGAGAAACCTCACCCCCCTAACCCCCTCTCCGACCTCGGAGAGGGGGAGAAATACTCCCCTCCCTGTTGCGGGGAGGGGCTGGGGGGTGGGGTTCTATTGTCCCGGCGATAGTTAGTAGCCTTGCTCAATCGCTACAATAGATTTTTGATCTAGCGTAGGACTTGTTATGGCACAGGCGCTTGCTTCCATCACTACCACTGATTTAGCTACCTTGGCGATCGATCGCATCTCCCGTGCTGGTTGTGAGTATGGGGATGTGCGCTTTTGCACATACCGTTCTCAGAACCTCACCGCACGCGATCGCTCTTTAGGTAATCTTTCAGACAATATTAGTTCTGGTTTTGGGGTGCGCGTCTTGCTGGATGGCGCTTGGGGTTTCTCCGCCAGTCACAACCAAGCGCCAGCGGAAGTAGAAAGAATTGTCGATTTGGCGATCGAAATCGCTAAAGCCAGTCGCCTCACCCAACAAACAAAGGTACAATTAGCACCAGTTGAAGCTTACCGCGATACCTACATTACTCCGATCGCAATTGACCCTTTCACTGTACCCATTGCCGAGAAAGCAGAACTGCTGCTAAAAATCAACGACCAGTTGCTTCAATTTAGCGACAAAGGCATTAAAAAAGCGTATTCTTTTCTGCGATTCACCCGTGAAGACAAAACCTTTGCATCTACAGAAGGTTCTTTAATTCAACAGACAATCTATCGCAGCTATCCGGGATTTGGCTGCACTGCTGTTGCCAACGGCGATGCCCAAAGTCGCAATTACGAACGTCCTCCCCTCAATCAAGGCTACGAATATATTGATACCCAAGATTTGCTAAACCAAGTAAATCGGGTTGCAGAAGAAGCGATCGAAAAAGTTCACGCGCCAAAAAGTCCTTCTGGTATTCGTACCACGCTTATTCTCAAACCAACAAATGTCTGGTTAACCATCCACGAATCTGTCGGACATCCTACCGAACTCGATCGCGTTTATGGGTACGAATCTAACTTTGCCGGAACCAGCTTTGCCACTACCGATAAATTGGGCAAACTCCAGTATGCTGCACCTTGGGTCAATTTTAAATGCGATCGCACGCAACCGGGAGGACGCAGCACAATCGCCTATGATGATGAAGGCGTTCCCGCGCAAGATTGGTACGTCGTCAAAGATGGCATCTTAGTAGATTATCTCACCGATCGCGAAACAGCTTATCGTCTCGGTCGTCCCAGCAGCAACGGTTGCGCCTACGCCGATAGTTGGTCTAGCGTACCGATGGTGCGGATTCCCAATTTAGGATTAGAACCGGGTCCTGATGGTGGTAAACATACTGCTACTTTAGCACAGATGATTGCGGATACCGAAGAAGGGATTTTAATTGACGGTATTGGCAGTTTTTCGATCGACCAACAAAGACGCAATTTCCAATTCGGCGGCGATGCCTTTTGGAAAGTAGAAAAAGGCAAAGTAGTGGGAATGTTAAAAGATGTGACTTACCACTCCATGACTACTGATTTTTGGAATAGCGTTGATGCGATCGGCCCCGCTTCCGAGCGTCAACAATGCGGTACAAATATGTGTGGTAAAGGTGAGCCAATGCAGGTAGCACAGATGACTCATGCTTGCGTACCAGTACGAGTGAGAAATATCCATATTGGAGGAGCATCATAAATTGACACAGTTACCCCCAAGGATTGGGGGTAGTCAGTTATTTTCATTTACCACCAACAGCGGAGAAATTTAAAATGGTTCAAACATTCCAAGCTAAAAATATAACCATCCGCGACTTGATAGACAAATTTAGTCTTCAGTTTGTAGAAGACCTGCAATTTTTTCGAGAGTGGCAAGAGAATTTACCCGACCTCACAGACTTGGAAAAGCAACTATTAGATAAAGTCAAAGCAGGCTACATTAACCTACTAAACTACCCACCTGTTCTCGAAAATGTAGTGAAAATGTCAATGCTAGACCCGATTTTATTTATCGGTGACTTTTATCTAGCTCCTTTCCACGTCAAAGCAGAACAATCGGTCAGCATTGCCGAAGAAGATGAAGGTGTTATCATTACTGGTAGTCTAGATGTTCTAGTGCTAAAAGACCAATTTTGGGTAATGGTTATCGAATCTAAAAAATTTGATTTTTCCATAGAAGCTGGACGCGCCCAAATCCTTGCCTATATGTTAGCCAATCCTCACCCAGAAAAACCCAGCTATGGTATGATAACGACTGGAGGCAGTTTTATCTTCCTCAAATTAATCAAAGGAGAAAGACCGCAATATAGTCTATCGAAGACATTTGTAACTCTTAACCCAGGAAATGAATTATATGATGTTCTGCGAATCCTGAAGCGTCTATGTGAAACAGTTGCTTAGCAGAAACAACACTCACTTAAAAAATCGTCAATCCAAAATTACCAAGAGCCATGATAGCAACAGCATCAAATCTGATCGGCGAAGACAGAGCATTATCCCTGATCGATTCAGTGATTAAACAATCTGAAGCAGAAGGAGTATTTGTCAGTCTCAGCAATAACTCGGAATCGCTCAGCCGCTTTTCAGAAAATCAAATTAGTCAGAACATTAGTCGCACTAAATTTAACCTCAACATCACCAGCTATTTCGGCAAAAAGAGCGCGTCTAGTTCCACAACAGAGTTAGATGCAGATGCGATCGCATCTACCCTCCGTCGTTCCGAAGAACTAGCCAGAATTGCTCCCGAAGATCCAGAATGGGTGCCACTTTTAGAACCGCAAAACTACGAACAACGCACTCCAGCTTTTGATGAAACTACCGCAAATCTTTCACCTTTAGAAAGAGGAAAAATTGTCCAGCGGGTGTGTATTTTGAGTGGAAAAGCTGGCGTCGATGGTTCCGGTACACTGAGTACAGAAGCTTCCCTGATAGCGATCGGCAACTCCAAAGGTTTGCGTGCTTGCAATCAAGGAACAGAGGCAGATTTTAGCTTTACTGCTAGGATTGACGATGGCTCATCCTGGGGGAATCGCACCGCTTGGGCTATCAATTCTTTGCCGATAGAAACTTTAACAGAGCAGTTAATTGAAAAAGCAATTAGCTCTCGCCAACCCCGCGAAGTCAGTCCGGGAAAATATCCGGTAATCTTAGATGCAGCAGCTTTTGGAGATTTACTAAGTTGGGTAATTTGGAATCTCGATGCGCGGGCGGCGGATGAGGGCCGATCGTTCATGTCTAGCACCGATGAAAAAGGTAAACCGGCGGGTAACCGTTTGGGTGAAGCAATGTTTAGCCCATTAATTCAGGTGCAGCGAAATCCGGCGCATCCCCTGCTACAAAGCGGCACTTTCTTTGGTGATGGTTTAAGCAATAACTACTTAGAAATCATCAAAGATGGCGCTACTAAAACTTTGTCCTATAGTCGCTATTGGGCATTACAAAAAAGCCAAGAACAGACTGGTGCAATGTATCCCTTTGTCATGTCTGGTACAGAGCAAAGTTTAGCCGAATTAATTGCCCAAACAGAACGAGCAATTTTGGTAAGTCGTGCCTGGTACGTGCAATATGTCAATCCTCGGACATTAGAGGTGACAGGCATGACTCGCGATGGTACATTCTGGATAGAAGATGGTCAGATTAGTTACCCGATTAAAAACTTCCGTTTCAACCAAAGTATCCCAGAAATGTTGCGGGATGTTGATGCTATAAGTACTGTGCAACGCTTTGGCAGTAGTGTAGTGCCAGGAGTGCGCGTAAAAGCGTTTAATTTTAGCAGCATCACCGACAGCGTTTGATATCATGTCCGGTAGCATCGTTTATCTAAAAAACTCCTGTTCTTCTTCTTATCTGCGTTTATCTGCGTTCATCTGTCTTCATCTGCGGTAAAAATTTAACCAACGATGAAAACAGACAATTTGACGACATCACTCATGTACTAACGATGCAACCGGACACGATATGATTTATGTGGATGCAGAGTGGGCAGTCTCGCAGCTAGGACGAGCCACAAGTCCAGGATAAGGCTCCAAGGCAAATTCTTGGTCTGGGCCGCTTAATAAATAGCGATCGCATACTCCGAATAGTTCAGCTTCAGTCTGGGATTGGCGCATATCCTTTAAGAAACCTCCAGCGGCATCAACACCTTGACCGATGAAGTTTAGATACATCTTCATATTGTTAACACGCGCACGCTCCGGTACAGTCGGCGCTGTCGTAGTTTGACGCAGTAACTCAATGTAGTCGCGAACTTCAGCCAGAGTAACGATCTGCACAGATTGACCGCTCAGATATTCGCGAATTTGCTTAAAAATCCAGGGGTTTCGGATCGCAGCGCGACCGATCATTACCCCTGCGGCTCCTGTAGTCTCCAGGACGGCTGCTGCTGTTGCGGCAGATGTTACGTTACCGTTTGCTAAAACCGGGCAATTAACCCGTTGTACGGCATAGGCAATCAGATCGTAATGCACAGGGCTATGATACATCTCCTTAACAGTACGACCGTGCAAGCTCAGCAAATCGATGTTGTGCAGGTTAATCAAGTCGAGGATACGATCGAAGTTAGCGGTATTTTCAAAGCCAATTCGCATTTTAACTGTCAAAAGTCCATCAACAGCCCCCCGCAATTCACCAAGGATTTGGCTGACTTTTTCAGGATCGCGCAACAGCCCTCCACCCACATTTTTGCGGTAAATTCTGGGAGCAGGGCATCCCATATTGAGGTCGATACCCGCTACTGGGTAGCCACTCAAATCTTTCGCAGTGCGTACTAAGTCGGGAATACTTTCACCGATGATCTGAGCAAAGATGGGGCGTCCGGTGGAGTTCTCTGTAATCGATCTGAGGATATTTTTATCTAGACCTGAACTAATATGGACGCGAAAATACTCAGTAAAGAAATAATCGGGACTGCCATAATTAGCCAGAGCGCTCATAAAGTGCAAATCCGTCACATCCTGCATGGGAGCAAGCGCTGTCAAATTAAGTCCCAGATCGAGAGGAGCAGGAAGTAGAGCAGCAGAAGGGCAGAGAGGCAGAGGGGCAGAGGAGCAGAGGGGCAGAGGGGCAGAGGGGCAGAGGGGCAGAGGAGCAGAGGAGCAGAGGGGCAGAGGCATAAAAATGTGATTTTTTGAACTAAAGCATAACAACTTCAAAAGATGCTGATTCTATCAGTATATTCCACTCCCAATTTATCTGGATACTCTGCATCCAAGTTTCTCGTTACTAGGCTCAGCCTTCAGCATCAGTTAATCTAAAATCTCAAATCGAAGAATGCCAATAGTTAATTTCTCCTTTCATACAGAACTGAATTTCTTCGTGCCATCCAATAGAAGAAATATCAGATTTAGTCATATCTTTGAAGAATCACCCTCAATCAAAGACACGAGCGAATTGTGCTTGATGTCCACTTAGGAAGGTTAGCAGCGTCCGGTTCTTTCGTGTCACATAACCTGTAGGGAAACGGCATAATTAAATATTTTGTATGAACGACATATTTATGATGCCGTGTCCCTACAAGAATGTTCATTTATGGAACATTAGCAGGCCGGATTCCGAAAGACACGGAAAGCATAAATAAATTCCATCGCTGTAAAGATTGCAGCCAATTTTTTTGGAAGGGTTCTCATTATGACAAAATGCGACAATTTATTGATCGAGTACTTGGCTGATGATATAATAACTGAAATTCGGCTTCCACCGATAGACCGGATTGAGATAACAACAGCGGTGGCGAATGGAATGAAACAATTGCAGCAGCTTAGTCTAATTTGAAGGGTGGTAACTATGCAAACAGTTTTAACTGAAAATACACAAACGCAGTTTTACACTTGGAAAAATTATCGTTGCGCCTACGAACTTTATAACCCAAGCAGTAATGATGGGATTCCCCTGCTGTTGATTCATCCGATCGGTGTTGGGTTGTCTGGAAATTTTTGGCAACGATTCTGTCGCCAATGGTATGTCGCAGGAAAGCGCAATCCCATCTACAATCCCGATTTATTGGGATGCGGTGATAGCGATATGCCTCGTGTGGCTTATCATCCTAGTGATTGGGCAAAACAGTTGCATTACTTTCTGCAAAATGTGGTAAAGAAACCAGTAGTTTTAGTAGTGCAAGGCGCGTTATTGCCTGTAGCAGTTGAATTAGTGCAATTAGCGAAAGAATCTAATTTAATTCGGGGATTGGTATTATCGGGGCCACCAGCTTTGAGGTTGATTAATACTAACACACCAGAGCGGCGGCATAAAATCAATTGGAATATCTTTGATTCTCCCGTTGGGAGAGCATTTTTTGAATATGCTAGAAGCCGCAAGTTTTTGCGAAATTTCTCAATTCGGCAACTTTTTGCTGAGGATGAGAAAGTGGATGCTGAATGGTTGGATATGTTGAAAGCGGGGGCGAAAAATGCTGCCAGTCGCTATGCTGTGTTTTCGTTTTTGGCTGGGTTTTGGCGACAGGATTATCAAGATGCGATCGCGCAAATTTACCAACCAACTTTAGTAGTCATGGGAGAGACAGCATCCAGTATCAGTCGAGAAGGAAAAAAAGAAACTCCAGATGAACGTTTGGCTGAGTACTTAAGCTGTTTGCCTTCATGTCGCGGGATGAAAATTAAGGGAAGAAATGTTTTACCTTACGAAGAAACGACGGAATTTATAAATGCCATAATACCATTTATAAATGAGATGGCATCCGTTTAACGACATCACCAAGATCCCATTTGCCATATAGTTAGATTTGAGTAGGTTTTAGAGCGCGGAGAAAAACTGGTGGAAACAGAGAATAATTTGCAAATTGAGCATCAAAATGTACCCGTCGAACATCAGGGACTGCACAGTTTTTTGTATAGTTCCGAGGAAGAACACGCTGTCACGGCGGTAACGGCGTCTCCTGACACCCTGAGTGATGGTTCGCAAGTGCTACCGTTGGAGATTTGGTGCGATCGCACCCAAAACGCTAAAATCGCAGGAGTGTACGCCGTCTTAGACGCCAACCGCCAGACGCAATACATCGGTTACTCGCGCAACGTACTGCTATCCCTCAAAGGTCATCTTACCCAAAACGGTGCAGAAACTTGTGCCCTCGTGCGGGTACAACCGTTCAAATTCCCCAAGCGGGAAGCAATGGAAGAATTGCGAGATGCGTGGCTATCCGAACTTGACTATATTCCCCCAGGAAACGGCGAAATGAGCCAAATGTGGGCTGCTACAGTCGGTGAAGTGGCAAAGGCGGCGATGTCGGCGGCGGAACGCCAAGCTTACGAAGAGAAAAAACTCAAATTGCGAAAAGCGATCGCGGATACAACACTAAAAACAGAAACCGAAAAACTTAATATAAGTGATGATGAGCAACGTCGTCGCCTGGAAGAAGCAGTGAAAAACGATGACTGGAGTGGTGTGATCGACACTCAAACACAAGAAACTCGGTAAACAGATTTTAGATTTTAATTCAATCTAAAATCTGCAATTTTAAATCCCTAAAATTGTAGGTTGGGTTGAGCGACAGATCAACCCAACAAATTTTAGATCGCAAATCATGTCCTTACGCATCGGTCACCTAAAAAATTCGTGTTCTTATTCTTATCTGCGTTCATCTGCGTGTATCTGTCTTCATCTGCGGTAAAAATTTAACCCACGATGACAACAGAAAATTTGACGATATCATTCCTCAAACCAACCTACGTTTAGAAAAAGTTGCGATCGCTAACCACAACGCCAAAGCGAAGAGAAACGCACCTAAGAAGAAGGGTATTTCCGGTAAACGAATTGAGGCCCGATCGGATGTAAAGTAACCGAACAAATTAGTAGCTAGCAGCGGGCCGATAATACTTGCCAAAGCCGTCAGAGAAGACAAAGCACCTTGAATTGCGCCTTGTTCTTGGGAACTCACTTGAGCGGAAACCAATCCTTGAGCTGTTGGTTTAACAGTGAAATCAAACCCATTCAGCACAATAATCCAGTACAACATCCATCCCGCAGTGGCAAAAGCGTAGAGGAGATAGCCAATCATGCTAAAAGTTAGCCCTACGATAATTATTTTTCTAGAACCGAAGCGAGAAATTAGCGGTCGGATCAAACCTCCCTGGACAGCCGCCGTCATCACTCCCAGCAACGCCAGAGACAGTCCAGCTTGGACAGTTGTCCATGCAAACTTATAAGTAGTAAATAACACCCAAGTACTGATAAAACATTGCAGAGCAATATCGGTACATAACATAATTGCTGCCAAACCAAAGACGATCGCATTTTTTCGCAACAACCCCAGAGAAGCAACTGGGTTAGCGCGAGACCAAGAAAAGGAACGGCGGTGTTCTGGTGAGTGAGACTCCGATACAACTAGAATTCCATACAGGAGATTCAGGAATGTGATTATAGCTGCAACTGCGAAAGGAAAACGCAATCCCCAAGCGCCCAGCAAGCCGCCCAAAGCTGGCCCTACGACCCATCCCAAAGCAAGGACGGCTCCCACCAAGCCGAAATTTTTTGGTCGTTCTTCCGGGGTGCTGACGTCTGCAATGTAGGCAAAAACAACAGCGACGCTGCCACCAGTAAGACCATTAAGGATTTGTGCGGTGAATATCCAAGGCAGAGTGGGGGCAAATGTCAGGCCGATATAGGTTAGCCCCGTTCCAAAGAGGGAAAATAGCAGTACTGGTTTGCGACCAAACCGATCGGAGAGAGCGCCCTGGATAGGGGAGAATACAAATAGCATGAGGGCGTAGCTAGTCGTGACAGCCCCATAATAGTAGGAGGCGGTAGAAACATCACCGATAAATCCAGCAATCAGTTTAGGAAGAATGGGAGCGCTAAGACCAACCCCCATCACGTCTATGAACAAGGTGATTAAAACGAAAATAAGACCGGGCGGGCGCTTCAATTTCATCATCAATATCTTTTCAATTCATACGTATTGTAGTATTTACCAGCATAGACTAAACTCTAAAACTGTTGATTTCGATACCAGATATACAAGTTTATGAGCAGAGTTTTGTACTACGCACAACGATCGCCTTACGCCCGGAAAGTGCGAATCTTGCTAGCCGAGAAAAATTTGCCTTGTGAAATGAAGGAAACCGATATTATGAATAAATCGCCGGAATTCCTGCAAGTTTCTCCGATCGGCAAAGTGCCTGTGCTGGTAGATAAAGATGGCACCACGCTTTGGGATTCTACCTTGATTGTGGAGTATCTGGACGAAACTTATCCAGAGCCGAGTTTTTATCCAAGCGATCGCAAAGAACGCCTAGAATGTCGGAAATGGGAAGATTTGGCAGATACTTTGGCAGATAATATTGTAGCTTTGTGGTTACAAAAGCGCAAAGGCGATCGCGCAGATTCTGGAGATGTCGCTAAATACCAAGGTGCGATCGATCGGCTTTTACCAGTTTTGGATGAGAAATTAGCTGCATCTAGCTATTTGTTAGGAGATAGTTGGACGGCGGCAGATGTTGCTTTATTATCTGCTCTAGGTTATTATAGTTTGCGTTTTGGTGAAGATTGGCAACAGCAATATCCGAAGTTGGGGGAATGGTTTAAGAATTTGCACGAACGGGAATCGGTAAAATCGACTGTTCCTGTGGGGTAAAGCTGAGTGCGATCGCACTTTCACCCCATCCAAAAGAGCGATCGCTAAAAAGTGGATTAAGAAAATACAATTAAATTTATAATTGCTGAAATTGCGCTAATAACCAAGCCCCTACCTGTGCCTGATTTTCATCGCGACTGCGCCGTAAAGCTTCCTCTAGCAAAGAAATTGGCAATCCAGGTAAAATTTCATAAATTCATCCCAAGTTGCTACTACCCAGGTGTCAGTTAGTAATTTAGTTTCTAGTGTAGTCATCGCTTACCTCTTTCATAATATTATAGGCGTTTGCACTTTCTATTATGATAAAGAAAAAAGAGCGATACGGCTAACGCCACGCTTCGCGATCGCGCTTTCTGCCATATTTCATCAATATGGCTAGCATAAACTGGACAACTCAAGCTTTAGCTGATTTGGAAGCAATTGGTGATTTTATTGCGCGAGATGCACCGAGTTTTGCAGAGGTATTTGTAGAACGGGTATTTCAGGCGGTAGAACTCTATTCCTTACTATTGAACATTTCCAATACGGTTAAGAGGCCAAAATCTTGCGTATACTTTGCCAATAATAAGATCGTGAGGGACAAAACCCCAGTGGTGGCTATCATAACTCTTGTTTCGATTATCCCCTAACACAAAATAAGAATCAGGAGGTACAGTCACAGGGCCGTATTCATATCTAGCAGGCTCGTCAACATAATTTTCCTGTAGTGGCTGATCGTTAATAAATACCTGCCCACCTTTTACTTGTATCTTTTCACCAGGTAAACCGATTACGCGACTAAGGTGGTAACCAGGTTGGTTCGCTTTCATCTGCGCCTCAGTAGCTAAAAATATGATAATATCCTGGCTCGAAGGACTATAGAACCTGTAAATAAGCTTGTCTACCATTACCCGGTCTAAAATTTGTACTCCCGGTAACATACCACCACTGATGATATATAGAGCCTGACAAATGAATGTTCTGAGTACAAAAAAAGACAATAAACTGATTATTATTGCCTTAATTGTTGCTAAAAATTTATTGTTTTTGCTACGAATAACATAACCAACAATAGTGAATAACCATAAAAAAGGTATGCCTACCACCAGTGGCGCGTAAATTCTCGGTAAAACAAATATAAAAATAATAGGCAACAAAAAAAGACCCCACCAACTCAGAAGTAGATAACTAAGCAAAGGCTCCTTTGCTTCCTTTTTAGGTAAAGTTTTGCTGGGGGTAACTGAAGCTGGCGGAGTGATAGACGGAGCTTGAGGGGGAACAGATTTTAATTCTAGTTTTGGTGTCTGTTTTGGCTGCAATGGTGGTTTATCAACCACTATTTTAGGAAGTGGATTAATCACCTCTGGAGGTAATGGCACTTCTAACAAGAATAGCCATTCGTACATTGACTGGGGGCGATCTTGTTTCTCAAATGCGATAGCTTTGAGAATTGCCTTATTTACCCTGTCGCTGATTCCCGGATTAAGCTGCTTCGGTGGAACTAATGGATCTTTTTCGCCTTTGCTAATATCATCATCTCTGTCATAGGCAGACTCAGGTACTTTTGCTGTTAACAAAAAATACAGCGTTGCTGCTAAACCATAAACATCTGTATATGCACCTCGTTTATGCCGTCTGCGATACTGTTCTATTGGCGCATAGCCATCAGAGACTCCTACTGTATGAGTTTGTGTCTGGTCAGGGTTAAATTCCCTTGCAATTCCGAAATCAATCAAGACTGCTTCCGAGCGATGAGAGCGCAGTATGATGTTGCGTGGGTTAATATCTCGATGCAACAACTTGTCTTTGTGAACTTCGATCAGTGCCTCACCAATCTGCTCAATATATTGCAATGCTTCAGATTCCTCCATTGCACCGCGATTGGCAACGCGAACCGCCAAAGTTTCCCCAGCAACATATTCCATCACCATGCACCACAGCGATTCCTCTTGGAATACATCGTAAAAACGCACGATATGACGATGCCTAAATTTCTGTAGCTGTTTTGCTTCCGCAAGGAAATTTTGTAATAGTTGCTCGGATTTAGAACTGTATTGCGTTGTTTGATGGGGAGTTTTAATCGCAACCAGTTGTCCGTTTTGCATCCTGGCTAGATAAGTGATACCACAGCCACCTGTTCCGAGAACATCTTCGATAACGTACTTACCGTCCTGCAACTTTTGCCCTTTTGCCCAAGCCATAATCAAATACCATTAGATAAATGTACTAATTTTGAGATAGCAATTTGATGGAGTATGGTACACCGCTACTTTTGTGGAAGCGGAGTTTCAGGCGGTGTAGCCTGGGAGTTTGGTGTCGCAGTTGGTGATAGTTTTGGAGAAGGCTGGAAGAAACGCTCCATGACAGGCATCCATCCGGGAATTGCTGCTATGACTGCTATCACTATACCTATCACTGCTGCCAGTGCTGCCACTTTATTCCAATCTTGCGGCGAGGATTTATCTACTGATTTTGGCACTGAGCTAGAACCAACGCTCGGTAGTTCCAATAAATTTAACCATGCCTGCATAGTCTGAGGACGAGCATCGGGGTCTAGCTTCATTCCGTCGATGATAGCTTGGTTGACGCGATCGCAAATTTGAGGATTAATATCTTTTGGTGGAATTAAGCTAATATTGGACAACTTGCGATCGATCGCACTGGTGGGTAATTTTCCAGTTAATAAAACATATAGTGTCGCTGCCAGAGAATAAACATCAGTATATGGCCCCCTTTTAGCCGTTCGAGAGTACAGTTCCGGCGCAGAAAAACCTTCAGCCATCTCCTCTGGGCGAGTTTGGGTAAGTTCGTGGTCAAATTCTCGTGCTAGCCCAAAATCAATCAGCACAGCTTCCGACTTACCATTGCGGACTCGCACCATAATATTGGCTGGCTTCACATCCCGATGGAGCAAACCTTGACTGTGTACTACTGTCAACGCTTCACCAATTTGTTTGATGTAGTGCAGCGCATCTTCCTCTGGTAATCTATTGTGAGCGCGGCTAGCCAAGTCAACCCCATCAACGTACTCCATCGGGATGCACCACAGCCCACCCTCTTGGAATGGCTCCTCAGCCTGCACAATATTGGGATGTCTGCACCTCGCCAACTTAAATGCTTCTTTAACGAAATTTTGCTGCCATCTATCAAAATCTGGCCCCGTCAGTAACGCATCGTTCAGTGTCTTAATCAAAACGCCGTCGCCGTTCCTATCCCTAGCCAGATAGGTAATGCCAAAGCGACCCCGCCCCAACTCCTTCTCGATGGTGTACCTGCCGCCGTGCAATTGTTGCTTTGGATTGAACGCCATTGCTCACGCTTCCGAAACGCTTGCATTTATTTTGACACAACAATGGGAAATATCTCTAAGGTGCGATGCGAGTTTCCCCTCTGTCTCTGCCAAAAATGCGATCGCAGCCAATGCTTACCCATTCCCCTCAACAGAATACCCAGTAAATATTCCTCCATTATGATGAAGTTAGGATTTTGGTAAAAAGTCGAATAGGATTGTATAATAAACTTGAATAACTATTCACAAATTGATAAGTTTTGATATGAACTACACTACTCCAGAAGATTTTATCGAGGAAATGCGACAAGCCTTATCTAGCGGCAACCATACCAAAGCAGAACAGCTTTCAATACAAGCGATCAAACATTACCCTGACAATGAAGACATCAAAAAGTGTGCATACATTCTAGCACCAGCTAAAGCAACTGTGAGCAAAAGAAATGACATCGATCGCGAAGGTTTAAAAAAGAGTCGAGAATGGGTAAACCAGCAGCGAATTAACCGTAAGTATCTCAATCAATGGGTAGCAGTACAAAATGGCAAATTATTAGCCGCAGCTAATTCTATTGATGAATTATTTGAACGAGTAAGCGATACCAAAAATGTACTATTTACGGTGATTTATTAATGAGCTTGTTACTGTATTCTGACGGTGAAACTTTTGCTACTGGTGCGATTATTTATCAATATGCACCTGCAACCCCCAGTGAAACTACAAATCGGCTCGTTCTGACTGTAGCTGTTGAAAACGTAATCACCCAAGCTATAGTTGATACAGGTGCGCCTTATCCAATTATTGCACCCAGAGTTGCAAGAAATGCTGGTTTGGATCGCCTTCCTATCTTAGAAAGAATCACTATGTTAGTTAGAGGTATGCGATTAGAGGGAGGTTTGATTCGGGTAACTATGACCTTGATAGCTGATGAGGGTGACGATCTAGATGTACCTGCTACAGCTTTTATTCCTGATGCGGAAGAATACTGGGGAAATTTTCCTTCTTTTATCGGTCAAATAGGCTTTTTAGAAAGAATCTGCTATGCCGTTAATCCATCAACTAATACCTTTTATTTTGGGCCGCTTTCTTGACGATCGATTCGTGAATTTATAACGAAGTTTGGGCGAAATTCATCCGACTCAGAAAAGCACGCAATCGATCGCACTTTGGCTCCGTAATCACCGCCCTTGCCGCCCCTTCTTCCGCCACCCGACCTTTATCCATAAATATGACCCGATGCGCCACATCCCGCGCAAACTGCATTTCGTGCGTTACCACCACCATCGTCATTCCTTCATTAGCCAATTGCTGCATCGCTAGCAGCACTTCCCCTACTAACTCCGGATCGAGGGCGCTGGTGGGTTCGTCAAAGAGCATGATCTGCGGGTTCATGCACAAACTGCGTGCGATCGCAACTCGTTGCTTCTGTCCCCCAGAGAGTTGATCTGGATAAACTTCTGCTTTTTCGGCTAAACCAACCTTTTCCAAATAAAACCGCGCCTGTTCCTCACTTTGGGAGCGAGATTTCCCCAATACCTGACGTGGAGCCAAGGTTAAATTTTCCAGTACGCTTAAATGAGGGAACAAGTTAAACTGCTGAAAAACCATCCCAACTTGCGATCGCAATCTGCGTAATTCGGTTTGGCTAAGTTTCGGATGCGACAAATCCATCCCATTGACTATCAAACGCCCGCCATTAATAGCCTCTAAGCGATTGAAGCAGCGCAACAAGGTACTTTTCCCACAACCGCTCGAACCAATCACCGCCACCACTTCCCCACGATTGATAGAGCCGCTAATTCCTTGTAGGACTTTAAGAGAACCAAAATTTTTCTCAACATTCTCAAATGCGATCGCTGGGGTATAATCCTGCATAACTGAGTTTAGTATATTTCTACTTAGCTTATTTTAAGGTAACCCATATGCACAGATTATTTCAATCTCGTAAGCTAGGCTGGGGTTTGGTTCTCAGCTTGTGTTTGTCGATCTTATGCCTTTCCCTTTTCATTACCAGTCCTATCAAAGCCCAAAAAACGCTTAAGGTTGCCACAGAGCCAACTTTTCCGCCCTTTGAGTTTCAGGGTAAGAAGGGGGAGTTAGTAGGTTTTGATATTGATTTGATCGAGGCAATTGGTAAAGCCGCTGATTTCCAAGTTCAATTTCAGAATATGCAATTTGACGGCCTGATCCCGGCTTTGCAGGCAAAAACTGTGGATGCTGCGGTGAGTGCAATGACAATTACTCCCGAACGTCAAAAAGCCGTAGATTTTTCGCGTCCTTATTTCAAAGCTGGATTAGCGATCGCCGTTAAAGCTGACAACCAAGATATCACATCTTTAAAAAGTCTGCAAAACAAGCGCATAGCCGTGCAAATCGGCACTACTGGCGCTTTAGAAGCTAAGAAAATCCCCGGCGCTAAAATTCGTACCTTTGATAATGCACCTCTATCCCTTCAGGAATTGCTCAACGGTAATGTAGATGCCGTCATCAATGATGCTCCAGCAACTCTCTATGCGCTCAAACAAAATAATCTCAAAGGACTAAAAGTTACATCCCAATTGCTTACAGAAGAATACTATGGCATTCCTACACCTAAAGGCTCTCCCAATTTAGAAGACATCAACAGGGGACTGACAACCATCCTCAACAATGGCACCTACGAACAAATTTATCGCAAGTGGTTTAACGCTCAACCACCACAACTACCCGAAACCACCAGCATTGATAATGCCACTAGCTCCATTAATACTATTACCATCATTTCAAACGCTCTCCCCAGCTTATTGAAGGGCGTAGTAGTAACGCTATATCTAACCATATTGTGCGGATTTTTGGGAATGATTGGCGGTTCGCTAATTGGCATTGCCCGCCTCTCATCAATAACTCCATTGCGCTGGGCAACCACAGCGTATATCGACTTTTTCAGGGGTACACCCTTGCTGGTGCAGATTCTGATGATTTATTTTGGCATACCTGCTCTAGTGCAAGGATTTGGGATAAAATTCAGTCTGAACCCTTTTATGGCAACTGTGTTGGCGCTAAGTCTCAATAGCGCCGCCTATATCGCTGAGATTGTCCGCGCCGGTATCCAATCTATTGAAAAAGGACAGACAGAAGCTGCTGAGTCCCTGGGTTTGGGAAGTCTAGAAACTATGCGCTATATTATCTTTCCCCAAGCATTGCGACGGATGCTACCACCGCTAGGAAGCGAGTTTATCACCCTGCTTAAAGACACTAGCTTGGCATCGGTGATCGGTTATCAAGAGCTATTGCAAGAGGGACGGCTGATTATAGCAAATAACTACCGTTCTTTTGAAATTTTTGGCACTGTTGCCCTGATTTACCTGGCACTAACATTCCTCTCCTCTCGTGTTTTTAATTTATTAGAAAAAAGGATGAACCCGGTTAATAAGCCGACTCAAGTCAAGCTTCCATTGACTGCGGAATAAACCAATACCTCAACACTAAATAGGTGGGGGTAAATAAAGTGAACTCCCAGAAACCCGGTTTCTTAGAGAAACCGGGTTTCTAAGGGCAATGATTGCTCTGGAAATCTTGATTTTTACCACTGACAACTGACAACTGACCACTGACCACTTGCACTAGTAGGTATTGGTGGCGCTTTAGCGCTAAAACGCCACCAATACCTTTTGTATTATTGTTAAGTTGGATTACGGTTTTTGTTACAAAGTATGCAATTAACGCATAGTAACGTTAGGGCGTCGCAGTTTACGGGCAAACTGATCGATATCGCGATACGAAGCAATAAGGAATCTATCTAATGAACAACATCACTAGATTTAAGCCAATTCTGCTAATTTTGGGAATAGTTGCAACATTGGTAGCTTTGGCGTGGCGAGTAGATGCAGCAGAGATTATACGCTATCGGCTTGACCCTAGTTCGCCTTATGTCAACCAATTTTTAGAATCTGTTGCAATTCCTGGTAATAAAGACTTATTATTTCTGAGCGGCATGGTTCCGCCTGCGATCGATCCCAACGCCGATCCCAATACGCCCAAAGCGTATGGGGACACAAAGACTCAAACCAGAAACATCCTCAAAAACATTGAATCAATTCTTAAAAAGCGCGGCTACTCAATGAGTGATGTCATCAAGGTGCATGGATACCTGGTTGGCGATCCATCTCTGAACGGCAAAGCCGATTTCGGAGCGTTTCAGGAAGCATATGCAGAGTTTTTTGGCAACAGCAAACAGCCTGAAATTCCTGTGCGGACTCGTACCCAAGTCACGCAGCTAGTGGGACCCGGATGGTTGGTGGAAATCGAAGTAGTAGCGGCTAAGTGATCGATCGCTAAAAATCTTATCCCTAAATTGACCGGCAGCGCCTGTCGATATAATCATGGTCATGGGCAAATCAACAAGCGATGACTGCACCTGAGCAACTTCCGCAACTGAAGAATTGGCAGAGGCTTACTCGATGGTGGCACCATCGAAAGCCGCAAGAAGAAAGCGATCGCCCAAACCCAGAGCATTCGCCCCACAACTTGACGGTGCGCCTGATTATTGGCGGTACGACTTTAATCGTCAGCCTATCTGCTTACTATAGCTATCACCTAGTGCGGAACCTGTTGCTGGAGAACCTGAAGAACAAAGCATTTTTGGAGGTGCAGCAAGGTGCGAAAGAAATTGATACCTGGATTGGGAAATACAAGGCTGCTTTAGAGTCCAGTGCTAACAATCCAACATTCCGAACGATGGACTGGGCAAAGATAGAGCCGTATCTGCGTTCGGAAGAACAGCGCCTGCGAGAATTTACGTATTTCGGGATGATTGATGTTAATGGTTTTCTGTACACCACTCTGAAGAATCAGCCCCAAGGAAGCATCAACTTGAAAGACCGCAAACACTTTCAGGGGGCTATGGCGGGAAAGAGCAGTTTGTCTGACCCGCTAATTGCCCGTGTCCCGCCAGGAGCGAGGGTTGTCGCCTATGCGGTTCCTGTGCGATCGGGATCTTCAGCACCCGGAAAGCCTTTAGGAGAGGTAATCGGTGTCATCAATGGCGTGATTAGTATCGACAACGTTGTTGCTGTGGTCAATGGCTTGCACTATGGGGACGGCAGCTATGCCTTTGCTCTCAACTCTAAGGGAGAAGCAATTGTTCATCCTAATTCAGCTTTGATGTCTACCTTGGAGAAACCTGCCCCTAGTTTCCTCAACCTGCCAGATCGAAGTTTGGCTGCGATCGCTCAACACATGGTAAACCGGGAACAAGGCATCAAGCGAATCCCTATTGAGGGTACCCAGCAGTATGTTGCTTACATCCCGCTTCACGAAGCAAACTGGTCTGTTGCCTTGGTGATTCCTCGGCAAAACATTGAAGCGCAACTGCGCCCTCTAGACCTGATGGCAATAGTTATGGTGGGACTGGCAGGCACGATGATTGCCGTTCTGTGGCAGGTGCAGTCCTTTGAGCAGTCCCAACTCAAAAAGTCAAAGCTCATTGCCGAGGCGGCTAAAAAAGCAGCAGATGCTGCTAACGAGGCAAAAAGTGAATTCCTGGCAAACATGAGTCACGAACTACGTACCCCCCTCAACGGCATTTTGGGTTACGCCCAAATTCTCCAACGCGATCGCAATATGACAGCCAAGCAACAGGACGGCTTGGATATTATTTACGAGTGCGGATCTCACTTACTAACCTTAATCAATGACATTTTAGACTTGTCTAAAATTGAAGCGCGGAGAATGGAACTGGATAATAGCGATTTTCACTTTCCTTCCTTCCTTCAATGCGTAGAGGAAATTTGCCGCGTCAGAGCCGAACAAAAAGGAATTGATTTCAATTATTTGCCTGCACCTAATCTACCGGAAGCCATTCATGCTGATGAAATACGCCTGCGCCAGGTGTTGATCAATCTCCTGGGCAATGCCATTAAATTCACGCAAAAAGGCGGTGTTACCTTCAAAGTAGAAGTCAGGAGTTTGGGAGTTCGACAGTTCCAGACTCAGGAGTCAGAACAAATTCAAAACTTTTGTAGCGTCTGCTTCCAAGTCGAGGACACGGGCGTTGGCATCAGCTCGGAAGAAGTAGACAAAATTTTCCTGCCTTTTGAACAGGTGGGCGATCGAAGGCATCGCGCTGAAGGTACGGGTCTGGGACTGGCGATTAGCAATAAGATCGTTAACCTCATGGGCGGTCAAATCCGGGTGCAAAGCCAAGCGGGTGTGGGCAGCACCTTTTCCTTTGAGGTGGATCTGTCCCTACCAGATGGGTGGATACAGGACGCAATTACGACAAATGGAAAAAAAATTCTCGGTTACGAGGGGGCGCGACGAACGATCCTAGTTGCGGATGACAAGTGGGAAAATCGATCGGTGCTGGTGAACTTGTTAGAGCCGCTCGGCTTTAAAGTCGTGGAAGCAGAGAACGGTCAGGAAGGGTTGGCAAAAGCGATCGAGTTGAACCCCAATTTAATTATCACGGATATCCTCATGCCTGTGATGAATGGATATGAATTGTTGCAGCAGTTGCGCCAGAGAGAAACGCTAAAAGCCACAAGGGTGGTCGTCTCATCGGCGTCGGTATCGCAGATCGATCGGCAAAAGAGCCTCACAGCCGGGGCAGATGATTTTTTGCCAAAGCCCGTCCAAGCAGATGAGTTGTTCCGCCTGTTAGAAAAACATTTGGCGATCGCATGGCAATATGAGCCAAAGGCTCCAGAAACGACTGCAAGAGGTTAAAAGAAAATCCTAAACCCTGCGACATCCCAGTGATTTTTATGACAATCATCAAGAAGCTGTAGAGATTGTAAAAGAAGCTATCGCCGACCCTAATTACAAGAGTATTGAGATAGAGAAGTCTTTTCCTTGGTCATAAGATTTTGGTCACTATACCCGTGGGTATAAGGGAGCCTATTTTGGATTGGGAGCGGGAGAAAACTATCCGCAATTGCATAATTGCGATTATGACTTTCGCGATGATTTGATTGAATATGGAGTTAAGATGTTATCAAAAATTGTTTATAATGTATTTGGCTCCCGTCATCAGAAAGTGTAAGGTTTTAGTTCATGATATTTACCCCCTTCAATATTCTCACCTCGTGGCTGGTTGGACTGCTGTCGATCGCAATACTTGGTGGGGGCATATACATTACCCATGAGTGGTACGAAGGCGAACTTGTTGAGAACTACTACTTGTGGGTCGGACTGGCAATGGTTTTGTGGTCTTTTGGCGGTGGTTTGCTCGGCTTGCCGCTTTTGCGCCGCAAGGGTGCTGACGAACCTAAGCGCTTGCGTACTGGTACTGTGCAGCGCGTACCGCGACCGGATGGTAGCGTACTGCAAGTGGAGTTTTACGGCCCAGAGGATGGACAACCAATTATTTTGTCCCACGGTTGGGGGCCAAACAGTACTGTATGGTATTATGCCAAGCGACAATTGAGCGATCGCTTCCGAATAATTGTTTGGGATTTGCCAGGACTAGGAAAATCCACCAGGCCAAAAAACAACGACTACTCCCTAGAAAAATATGCCAGAGACCTAGAAGCAGTTGTTGCCATAGCAGGAGATAAGCCTGTCATTATACTCGGTCACAGCATGGGTGGCATGATCGCGCTAACATTTTCTCGGCTGTTTCCAGAACATTTGGGTAGCCGAGTAGCTGGCTTAATCCTAGTAGATACCACCTACACCAATCCGCTCAAGACTGCCATTTTTAGCGGTTTGTTACGCAAATTGCAAAAGCCATTGCTCGAACCGGTGTTGCACCTCAGTACAGTGCTTTATCCCCTGCTTTGGCTAATGACTTGGCTGAGCTATTTGAATGGTTCGCTCTACATCAGCGTAGAACTGTCTGGATTTACGGGTAAGGAAACGCGGGGTCAATTAAATTTCTCAGCTTTATTATCGGCATTGGGTTCGCCAGGAGTTCTCGCTCGTGGTACGCTGGCGATGTTCAAATACGATGAAACAACCACACTCAAAACGATTAACGTTCCTTGTCTGATAATCGTGGGCGCAAAAGATATAGCGACTACCCCCGCAGCCAGCATACGCATGAAAGCGGAATTACCTATTGCCAAACTCGTCACTTTAGAGCCTGGTGGTCACATGGCATTGATGGAGCAGAACCTGGGGTTTGCCGAAGCTGTCAGCGCTTTTTGTACTGAAATTTCTTAATATAGCAACCTTCTCGGCAGTTAGGACGTTCTTAATTCCACCAAACCCTTGAGGAAGAGCCCCTTCTGACCCTAGCCCCTAGCTATATCTTTTCCCAGTAGAGCTTGCGGTTGAGCGCAATTGAATAAATATCCCATTACCAAATAACTGGGATGGCATCGAGACACTTACTTAAAAATAGGCGACCTAGGTTTACCAAATCGCCCTCAAGGTGGCCTATTTAAGCTTCAGAGGAAGGAACTGAGGATTGGGAGCGGGGCAATACTGTTCGCATAAAAGGAATTGTAGGCTGGTTTGAGCCCATGCGTTACCTAACTCTCGCCAAGATAGACAGAGGTTTGAGGTAACGAAACCCAACCTACGAAAGTTCCAAGTTATGGTTTATTTGAACAGTATTGGGGAGCGGTGAATGCGGGGACGCGGGGAGAAATTTTCATCCTATGCGCTATCCGCAGGCTTTTCGCCAATATCCTCGATCCTTTATCCTTCATCCTTACCAGTCTGGCGGTACTTAGGAGAGCCCAACAGCTAACTTGTCTTGTACAAGTACAATCTATTCTTCGTCTTCTTCTTCGGGGGCATCCAGATCGCGGTCAAGTTGAATCAAACGAATATGCTTGTATCCGAGTCGAATTTCAAATTCATCACCTGGCTTTAATCCCATTGCCAGGGTGTAGGCAGATCCAATCACAATCTGACCGTTCTTATGAACGCTCACCCGGTAAGTCGCTTCGCGACCCCGACCATCTTTTTCACTTTCTGGCTCCAGAGCAATACCTTTAGCTGCCAGCACAGCATCGTAAAAGTCTGTCAGATTGACGCGGGTCTGGTTATTTTTGGTGTTGGTGTAGTAGCCGCAAGCCTTAGCGGTTTCCCGGCGCGACAAATGGGAAAGCTCTTTGACTTTTTGTAGTAGTCCTTTCCCTGTTAGTGGCGCTGTTGCAGTTTCAGCCATAAAATTGCCTCTGACTAAATTTAACTTCTTTTGCATTATTGAACCATATAATATCGTCGATCAAATATCAACCACTAGACTGAATTGTTTTGGGAATGCCTAATACCGATCGCGATCGCCAAGTACGCCCTGTAAGTAATATTGCTCTTTTCTGGAATGGTAATTGTAGCTCATGTGGCGGCAGGGATAAGTTCTTGTTGGTGAATTCGTCACCACCGCATGGGTTTTTCCCCCAAAACCAAACTGCGGTTACCCCTTAAAACGTCAGCAGGAGAGAACGGTTACCATGAAATAGGATGCTTTTTTCGCTCTTAAGATGATTTTGCCCGTAACTTGCAGTTTGGGGAAATACTCGCAGAATTTGGTATTACACATCTGAGCGCAGGCATGGTATTTTCTGCGCTCGCATTATCCAGCTTTTGACCTTAGAAAGGATTCCACTCTACTGGGCCTCGCTCGGCAGCTTCACCCGTGCCTTGCCACCTTTTCACCTCTGAGGGACCAGATTGTCTTATTGTCTGTAGTTGCCCTGCGATCGTAGCCTGCATTTGTTCGAGCTCTTCACGGCTCCACTTATAGATGTGCGGCGCTACATCTTTGGGACTGAGGCGATCGAGATCGCTATTTTGCGGCATAGTGTTAGCCCTGCTGAAAGTTAATGCCCTGATTATGGCACTCACTCGCCAGCAATCCAATAGGGATCTTATTTACGCCGGTGTTCTTGTACTTGCTTATTAATTCGGTTGGGAGTAGGGTGGTGTTCTTTTACCTGCTGGTACTCTATGGTTTATCGCAACGCTCTCTTAGAGGTGCTATAATGGCCCTTGCTGGTGGGGGTTTGGTTTATCGCGGCGCAACTGCACAAACCGGAATACAGGAAGCAACGGGAATGAACCAAAGCATCAAGGTTGAAAAGACGGTAACGATCGCTAAATCGCCTGAAGAATTGTATCGCTTCTGGCACAACTTTGAGAATTTGCCGAATTTCATGAAGCATCTCAAATCTGTGAAGGTAATAGACGAGAAGCGATCGCACTGGATTGCCAATGCACCTATGGGCAATAGCGTCGAATGGGATGCGGAGATTATTAACGATCGAGAAAACAAGTTGATTGCTTGGGCTTCAGTTGAAGGGGCGGATATTGATAACTCCGGTTTTGTGCGCTTTCAACCCGCACCCGCCGGACGAGGTACGGAGGTGAAAGTGGTGATCGAATATAACCCGCCTGGTGGCGTCGTTGGATCTGCGATCGCCAAACTCTTCGGCGAAGAACCCGAACAGCAGGTAGGCGACGATCTGCGCCGCTTCAAGCAAATTATGGAAGCTAGCGAAATTGCGACCACCGAAGGTCAATCTTCTGGTAGGAAATAAGTAGTAATTAGTGGGGTGCGTTTCCTGGCAGCATACGCTTTCAGCCACAGAAACCCCCAGATAAGTTGGGATGCTATTTACAACTTATACCAAATCCGGGATAAAAACCCCCGTTATCCATAAGTTGGGTGAAGCATTGCGGTAGAAAGGCTTTGGCTCTTGGGAATACACTTATTGCCGCAATGCTTCACCCCTACACTTCACACTATAAAGCGGGTAAATAACCCGGATTTGGTATTATCTGGGGGTTTTTACATTCTTCCACACGCTAATCCTTCACCCAGAAAAAATCACATTAACTAGGTGCGCGTAAATAAACTAAAGATAATTTGTATGGTGGGTAATGCCCACCATACTTTTAATCCTGCCCAGCTACTTAATGCTCACACGGAAGTTATATCCTATTGATTTGGCAGGTAAAAGGAGCTTAATTCCCTCCAGATTGAACAGCTTTATGGTGTATGTTCTTTTCTTCGGGCTTTCTATGCCATTTGCCATCGCTACCTTGGTCGTAGTATTCCTTGACGCTGTTCCAAGCCACATTCATCGCTGCCTGTTCGTCCATACCATTGTCTTGGGCACTACTCAATGCGGCAAGGAAAATTTGCTCGGAACCGTCAGCTAGCTGTTCCTTTACTTCGGAAGGTAAATCTTGGACTTGCTTCTGAGGCATAAACGCGCTCCTACTTTTATTTATGTCTGAGATCATCGTAAGCAGCGGAACATACAAGTTCCTCTTCCTGGGAGGTAGTTACGCCTCAAAAAATAGCCAATTCGGTCGGCGCAGTTGTATGCCCCACTTAGTATCGCGTGGCCTCATCAAGATAGTACCTAGCGCCACTAAAAAGGTTACTCCACCAATAACCATCCAAGGTTGAATCATCTTTTTACCCCCTACCCAATTAGACCTGTGCTTCAGATTTATGTGAGACAAGCCAGATACATTAATCGTGCCCAATTAAAAGATGACTTTAATCAGTCTTTGGTTTGAAAGCATCTTCATGTTTGCGGAATTTATCCGAATTTGATTAAGACTTTGAAAGATATACTCAGCAGGGTCACAGACCGAGCTTTTTTATGCCTGTAGGGGCGAAGCATTCCGTCAAAGATCTTTGGGTTCAACCAACAAATTATTCACGGAATGCTTCGCCCATTTATGCCCGTGCGAAGTATAGCAAAGTTTCCTGATTCGCTTTCCCAGGACTATCCAGCTGGAGGATGATGGTACTAATGAGGTTGTGCATGGGAAACTGGCTTTAAGAGCGCAAACAACACAGCATGGTGTATAAACTGCTGCTATGAAACTGGACTTGCCGTTCAAATCCACACCAGCGCGTCGCACCAGGACTCCTTATTTCGTCCTGGTGTTAACCCTGCTGCTTACTGCTTTAGCCACCTACTATGTCGCTGTAACGGCAAGAGCTAAAGACGAGCTGCGATTTGAAAATGCAGTCGATCGCACTCAGAACGACATTCAAAAACGTTTGGAAACTTACATTACTCTGCTGCGTACAGGCAGCGGATTATTTGCAGCTTCCGAGCAAGTCAGCCGCGATCGCTTCCATGCTTATGTTAACCGCCTCGAACTACGCCGCAGCTATCCCGGCATTCAGGGAATCGGTTTCTCTGCGCGAATCATGCCGTCAGAAAAAGACGCCTTCGTCGCTGAGGAGCGGAAACAGGGCGTGAGAAATTTTGCAATACGACCGGATTATAAACGTGCCGAGTATCACTCAATTATTTACCTGGAACCATTAGATCGGCGTAACCAAGGTGCGATCGGTTTTGATATGTTTACGGAGTCGGTGCGCCGCGCTGCAATGGAGAGGGCACGCGATACCGATGCACCCGCAGCTTCCGGTAAAGTCATGCTGATTCAGGAAATTGACAAAAACAAACAGGGCTTCCTGATCTATGTGCCAGTTTATCGCAGCGGCACAACACCCAAAACAGTTGCACAACGTAGAGCCGCATTGCAGGGTTTTATCTACAGTCCCTTTCGTGCTGATGATTTAATGGCAGGAATCTTCGGCAACGAGAAATTTCCCTACGTGGACTTTCAGATTTATGACGGAACTGAGATCGACCCCAAGAATTTACTCCACTCATCCTACAGCAGACACACTTCCAACAGTAGATCTTACCGACCCCGCTTTAAAACCACCGAAACTATTAATATCGCCGGACGCCCTTGGAGTATTGTTTTTGTTTCCAGACCCGAACTCGATCGCGTTTCGGAAATCAGGCTGGTGCCTTACATCGCAGTAGGTGGAGTGCTAATCTCTCTTGTGCTGTTCGCTCTCATGTGCAGTCAAGTTTGCGCCCGCATTGCGGCAGAACGCTTGGCAGCAAAGTTGCACTCCTCGGAAGCGGCGCTGCGCGAAAGTGAATCGCGGCTGACGCGACTGGTGGATGCCAACATCATCGGTATTATCATCGCCGACTTTAGCGGCAGAATCCTGGAGGCAAATGACGCTTTCCTGAATATGCTGGGATACACACGAGAGGATCTGGTCACAGGAAAGATTAACTTCATTGAGCTTACACCGCCAGAATATAGCCACCTCGATCGGCAGGCGATCGAGGAAACGAAGAAGACAGGCTCTCATCCTCCTTTTGAGAAACAATATATCCGTAAAGATGGCACCCGCGTGCCAGTTTTGGTGGGAACGGCTTATCTGGGAGGAGTTCCGGAGTTGGGCGTTAGTTTTCTGCTCGACCTCACCGAACAGAAGCGAGCGGAGGAATTAGTGCGGATATCGGAGACTCGTTTCCGCACGCTGATCGAGCAGTCGCCCTTAAGCACGCAGATTTTGTCACCCGATGGGCGGACGATTCGGGTCAACAAGGCGTGGGAGGAACTTTGGGGTATCACGCTCCAGCGGATTGGTGACTACAATATCCTCGAAGATGAGCAACTGGTCGCCAAAGGCATCATGCCCTACATCCAAAGAGCCTTTGCAGGAGAAGCTGGGGTGATTCCTCCCATCTTGTACGATCCCAATCAAACTATTCCCGGTATGACTTCTCACCAAGACCCACGACGCTGGGTTCAGGCGATCGTCTATCCGGTTAAAGATGAAGCGGGCAAGATCCGCGAAGTAGTGCTATTGCATGAAGACATCACCTCTACCAAGCACGCTGAGGAGGCGCTGCGGGGAAGCCAAGAGCGCTTCCGACGGCTGTTTGACTCCAATCTGGTCGGAGTTGCTTTCTGGAACGTGGAGGGGTACATCACCGAAGCGAACGACGCCTACCTTCGCCTTGTTGGCTACACTCGCGAAGAGTTTGCTGCTTTAGGAAGGATCGATTGGAGACGCCTTACCCCTCCAGAGTACAAGCACTTGGACGATCGCGCGATCGAGGAGTGCATGGCGATCGGAGTTTCCAATATTTACGAGAAGGAGTACGTCAGAAGGGACGGCAAGCGGGTGCCGATCATCCTTGGCGTTGCCCTACTCAACGACTCCCAGCACGATGGGGTAGCCTTCGTGCTGGACATCGCAGAACGAAAAAAGGCATCAGAAGCACTGCGCCAAAGTGAAGAACGCTTCCAGGCTTTCATGAACCACAGTCCAACCGCGTCGTGGATTACAGATGAGGATGGGCGTATCGTCTACCTGAGTGAAACTTATTCCCGCATTTTCAAGATGGCGAGCGACGATGCGATCGGGAAAACAGTATTCGAGTTATATAGCCCTGAGATCGCAAGCATATTCTTGGAGAATATCAGGACAGTTGCTCGCACAAATGAAGTGCTTGAAACGATCGAGCCTGCGCCCCGTCTAGACGGTACGCTTGGTGATTTTCTGGTCTATAAGTTCCCGATTTTAGATGCGTCTGGGCAACGCCTGGTGGGAGGGGTGGCGATCGATATTAGCGATCGGTTGCGGGCACAGGAGGAGCGCGAAGAACTGCTTGCTCGCGAACAGGCGGCACGCGCTGAAGCGGAGGCGGCAAATCGCATGAAGGACGAGTTCCTGGCCACCCTTTCCCACGAGCTGCGAACGCCTCTGAATGCAATGGTGGGATGGACGACTCTACTGCGAAAGAGAAGGTTTGACGAGACTACTACTGCGCGTGCCTTGGAAACAATCGATCGCAATACAAAGGCACTTTCCCAACTGATTGAAGATCTGTTGGATGTGTCGCGCATTATGACGGGGAAGTTCCGTATAGAGATGCTTCCGGTCAATTTGGCTTCTGTTATGGATGCTGCTATTGAGGCGGTGCGATCGCCAGCAGAAGCCAAAAACATTCAAATTAATTCTGTCTTTGAAGACAAAGTAAGTTTAGTATCCGGCGACCCTACTCGCTTGCAGCAAATTGCCTGGAATCTCCTTACAAATGCCATCAAATTCACGCCCAAGGGAGGGCGGATAGAGATTCGTCTCCATCGCCATAACTCTGATGTTCAAATAATAGTTACTGACACTGGTCAAGGCATTTCTGCTGAATTTTTACCTTATATTTTTGAGCGCTTCCGTCAAGCCGATGCCAGCATTACTCGCAAGCATGGCGGTCTTGGTTTAGGGCTGGCAATTGTCCGCCATCTAGTCGAGTTGCATGGAGGAAGAATTCATGCCGAAAGTCCAGGAGAGGGGCAGGGCTCGACGTTTATTGTAAGTCTACCGCTAAGAACTATTCGCGATTACGATAACATTTCCGAGACATTTTTAACCGGGGATGGACAGGATATAACCCGTACCGACAATGACAATATACCGATCGATAACTCTTCACTTCATGGTTTATGCGTACTTGTTGTTGATGATGAACCTGATGCACGAGATTTGGTGACTGCTGTACTGGAAAAAAGCGGGGCTAAAGTAACGGCAGTTGCATCGGCTAAAGAAGCGTTTGCAGTAATTGCCAAGGGTACTGCTGGTGAAAAACTAGATATTCTAATTAGCGATATCGGAATGCCAGAAGAAGATGGATACACTTTAATCCGCAAGGTTAGGGCGCTTGGGCCAGAACAAGGCGGAAGGATTCCAGCTTTAGCACTCACAGCATACGCCAGGGTGGAAGAGAGGGAAAGAGCGATCGCAGCTGGGTTTCACATCCACCTACCAAAGCCTGTGGTGCCAGAAGAACTGGTAGCAGTCGTTGCCAGTCTCGTCAATCGATTTTAGATTTTCCAGCCCTTTTCAAGTGAGTGAGGTACAGAGAAACCCGGTTTCTTTGGGTTATATCGTTTGGATTTATTTCTGCTACAAATGATATCATGTCCGGTTGCATCGTTAGTACATGAGTGAGATCGGAAAATTTTCTGTTTCATCGGTGGTTAAATTTTAACCGCAGATAAAGAAGGATGAACGCAGATAAACGCAGATATGAAAACGCGATTTTTTTAGGCAACCGATGCGTAACGACATGATATGAACACTCTCTGGTGTAGAGACGTTTCATGAAACGTCTCTACTGTAGCCAACATTTAGGTAATCCATATTATAGCAACGAAATATCGACCTTGACAACCTAACAAACCGGGTTTCCGATCGCCCCAGAGCGAATACTGAATCGGTGTTCTAGTCCATTCTTATTTTTTTTGACTTTTGACTTTTCCCTAGAACACCGATTTAGTAATATTTCTTGGTGCCTTTTCAGCGTGTAGGGGCGAAGCATTCGGGCATAAAATCTAGGTAGAAAGCGATAAGTTATAGCCCGAATGCTTCGCCCCTACCATTACTGAATCGGTGTTCTAGCCTCTCCTATCCCATCACAAATATGTTTATCGCTTTGGCTAGCATTTTGGTTGTTCTGCCAATAATTACGCGCAGAATTGCAACCTTGAATTAACATATCGTCGAGATTAAAATTCCACAAAATCACTTTATTATCCGAACCTGCTGATGCAAGTATCTCACCATCCGGCGACCAAGATACACTCCACACCTCACCCTGATGATTCTTCAAAATTCTTAGCAAGCTTCCGTCAATATGCCACAGTCTCACCATTTTATCTGTACTCGCCGTAGCAAGCGTCTCACCGTCAGGACTAAAACTAATGCTAGTAACTTTACCCCTATGCCTTAAAATACTCAATAAAGTACCGTCAATGTGCCAAAGTTTCACCGTTTTGTCAGCACCCCCAGAGGCAAGCATTTGACTGTCTGGACTGAAACTTACGCTAGTAACCGAACCCTGATGTCCTTTCAAATCTCTTAGCCACACACCGTCGCGACTCCATAGTTTAACTGTGCCATCTGCACCAGCTGAAGCAAGCGTTCTGCCAGTGGGACTCCAACTCACGCAAGTCACCGAACCTCGATGTCCCTTCAATGTTCTGAGTTCTTGTCCGTTGAAACTCCAAAGTTTGACGGTGCCATCTGCACTGGCAGAGGCAAATGTCTTGCCGTCTGGGTTAAAACTTATGCTTGTTATTTTATCGGTATGAGCCTTTAAAGAAAGGAGCAATTTGCCGTCGCTGTGCCAAAGTTTGACAGTTCCATCATCACTAGCCGAGGCAAGGGTTTGACTATCCGGGCTGAAATTTATACTGATAACTTTATTACTAACAATAGGAAATGTTGTTTTCAGGGTTCCATCACTATGCCAAATTTTGATAGTTCCATCATCGCTAAGCGTCGCGATCATGAAAGTTTTTTCTTGTCTGACTACCGCAGCGGAGGTATTACTTTGAGAACTGAAAGTTAGGAAAACAATTTTACTGATATTTTCCTGCAAATAATTAGGCTTTTTTAGAGAGTAAACTGCCAGATTCAATGCCATCAAAACTCGTATCCGCGTATCGGAGTTAATTCCAAACGGCCACCGTTGGATTCTTCTGGCTGCCAGGATACCTTGTGTTAGAGCATCCCACTTGTTATTCGATTGCAAAAGTTCTTCTGAATATAAAGTGAGGGCGTTGATTTCCATATTTCTGCGATCGGTCCACGCTTTGAGCCAAAATATCTCGCCGATTAAGGTGAAGAATAAGGCCAAAACTACAACGGCTCTGATATTAATGGCGACTCTCATTTGTCGCTCGTGCTTTAGTTTTGCTTCGGTTAATTTTCGCCGCTGTTGCTCATTACTCAGTTGTGCGAGTAAATCTTTTTCTCTACTAAGTCGCTCGATTTCGGTGCGACTCTGTTGTTCTTTGTTGCGTAATTCTCCTAAAGCTGCTTCTTGACTGGCTGCTAGGAACTGATAATCGCGATCGCTCAAACTTTTGCCTGTTGACCAGTTGAGTGCTTCCTGCAAGGCTTGTCCCCGCAACAATCGCGATTCATCTTGACAATTGGAGGTGATCCATGCTGTTAATGGTGCGGCATGGGGACGCAAATCGAAGAAAGCTTTTTCTACCCAAGTTTCGTTAAAAATTGACTCGTAAATGCGGTTGGAAACTTTTAATTTGCCAGCACGCATAACCACTAAACCGGATAGTCTTAATTGGCTTTGTTCGGGGGTGTCATCGGCTGGAATTTCTCCTAGTTGCAATATTTTATGATATAGTCCCAGCAATCTCCCGGCGCGTTGCTGATTGGACAGGATGCGATCGCGAATTGTCTTGATATGCGCTGGTTCATCCTGGGATTCCCAATTCTCGATAATGTGGGATTTTACCAGATCGGTAATTGGTGATTGGGCGTTTCCAGTTTGGAGGGGCGAAGCATTTGGTGAGAAAACCTGGGAGGATACCGAAAGATGATCGCCCAAATGCTTCGCCCCTACTACTAATTTACAAAGTTTTTGAGTTAAAAACGGCTGTCCGCCTGTCCATCCCAATATTTCTTTTAAAATTTCTTGGGGTTTATCTACTTTTCCTTCCAATCCTTTTGCTAATGGTTGAGCTTCTGGGAATTCAAAACCATGTAACTCAATCGCCCGACCGATATTAAACGGCGTGCGAGCTGGATCGGAAATTAAATCGCTTGGCGTCGCCACACCCAACAAAGCAAATGTAAGTCGCTGATATTCTGGTTTTTGGGCGCGTTTATTATGGCAAGATCTAATCAGGGCGAAAAAGTCGTCAAGCGAATCTTTGAAGCTAAGAACGCTATCAATTTCATCGATAAAAATAACAATTTTTTGAGAAACTTTCGCCAGCAGCACTTCTTCAATTAATTCACCTAAGCGCTGGACAGGAGGTATCAATTCTCTGTCTCGCCACCAAGTCATAAATTCGATCGCATTAAACAGATCGAAATTTGTCAGTAGCTTGTAGGCGACGCCTCCATACCATTTATCCAACGAAACTTGCTGGTTGCCAATATCTGAAAGGTCGATAGTGGCACAGGCGATACCTTCAGCTTTTAGCCTTTGTATCGTTCGCACCAGCAAACTGGATTTCCCCATCTGACGAGAATTGAGTACATAACAAAATTCGCCAGTTTTCAGTCCTTCATAAAGTTGATTATCAGCCTTTCGCACCACATAAGTTGGTGCATTATCTGGTAAACTTCCGCCTATTTGATAGTGATAATTTGTCATCGTAATGTAAGTTTTTTATCTAATTTATCTAGTTTTTAGAGTAGGTACTCCTTCTAAAAACGAACCGCTAATAAGCAAAAATGTTTGAGAATCTAATTTACCAGTAACTTTCAAACCAACATTTTTTTGAAAGCGTCGGATAGCTGGAACTAACTCAGCCTCGGTTGGAATTATTTGGCCCGATCGCTGAAGATAAGACACCGCTTGAGTAACCGTTATCGAGATATCTTGACTGCGAAAAATGGGGAGATATTGTCCGCGCCAATTTTTTTCAAATTGCTGGCGATCGATCGTGTAAATTTTTCCTCTAGTTGGCTCACCAATTATAGCATTATTCCCATTTAAACCTAACAAGGCTACCGCATGAGGAATGACGCGAACGCCATCTCTAAACCAAACTCCCAACACGCCAGGACGATTGATTAGTCGCATTTGCTCCCAAGTTGCTTCTAATTCAATCCCATCCATACCAAGAGAGCGAGTTGCTATCAGTAATTGCGCCATAGAAGTGCCTAAGCGACTGGTTCCTGCCAAACGAGCAACCTTTGATTCTGCTGCATCTATTCCCCAAACGCGCAGCACAGTAGCTAATGCGGATGGCCCACAGCTGCTATTAGAAGTTTGTTTGAATACACCGTTGGGTTGCAAGTTATCTTCTAAAGAAGCGTAAATAGGAGATAAAAAGTAAGCTTCAGCAGCAGTAAAACTTCCCAATCCTAGCGAGCAAATCAACAGTACAGCTACTACCTGAATGCGGGAAGTATGCCGACTGATCGTGAAAGCTATTCCGCCAAGAAATAGCAGCAAAAGGCGCATAATTGTCCAAGTGACTTGCAAGCTATAGAAACGCCACTCAACGGGTAAAGCTTGCATTTCTGGAACTAACCTAGCTAGTAATAGCAAACCCAAGTAAACTACCAAAAAAGCAATTAAAAAGTGAGTTTTGCCTTTAAAAATGTCGTTGGCGGTGGCTCCTTTTCGCAACATTACTCGTCCGATGCGTTGTCCTAAAAGGAACAGCCACGAACCCAAAATTAGCGTTACCAGCGTCTGTAGTAGCATATCGGTTTATGGTTGCGGGTAGCTGAGACAGAGGATGTTTTTTGCTTTATCTAGCCCCATTTTTCCGGCGGCATACCCAGAAAGCCGCGAATCAGATTAAGAGTTTCTAATTTTTGGGCGATAGACTTAAGTCCAAAGTTGAGCTTTAAGCTTTCACCGGATTTCAAAAAGAGCGTAATCTGATAATCAGCCGTTTCCTGATGATGCCAGCTTGGTGACTGAAGCTGCACATCTAAAACATCGGCAAGGGAATGCCAAATTACCTTAGTATTAAGCAAACCGTGTCGCTTGATAGTGAAGCTGTTGTAGTCTTTATCAAAATGACAGATAACCACCCGTCCGGCTAAAATTAGCACTAAACCACTCGCCACAAGACTTAATAAAAGAAGAGGTGGTATCCACAAGACGTAAGTTAACCACATAAGTTGGTGGTAAATTAGCAGGATGAGCCAAAAAGTGCCTACCATCCAGCCAGTTGTACCAAGCCAAAGCGAATAGGGTCGATGTCGAAATTTAAGTTGCCTTTTTGTGTTTTCTAGAATAACCATTGTTTGATTTATCCAACAAAAACAGTATATCAACTTTTTGCGATCGCACAATCTAACTAATTACCCGTGATAATCTTTGTCCCAGGTGCGGTAATTTGTGCTAAAATCTCTGCATCTTTTGACGCAGGCACAGCCAGTCGCCATGATTTGATACCTCCTTCTAGGACAACAAAATTTAACCTTGTTTTTCTCAATTCTTTGTAGGCTTTAACCGCACGCATCCCCCTTGTACAATAAAGTACGATAATTGGCTGAGTATGATTATTTTGGATATACCTTTGGGCAATAACCCGAATCTGCTGCACGCCGAATCCAGCCTGAATATCTGTTAGGGGTACAAGCAGGCTGTTACCGATGCGATCTTCTGCGTATTCTTCTGGCGATCGCACGTCAATCAAGATTGCCGACTTCAACTTTCCCTCCAAAAACTCAGGAAGAGTCACTTTTTTGGTACTAAAACTGGCAATAAATCTTGGGGTATCCATATGATTAAGTACCGCTGCTAAAGTAGCAGAACTAACACCGAAAATGGCGAGAAGAATTACAAGAAACCCAACTAATGCGTTGGGTTTCGCTTCGCTCAACCCAACCTACAAAGAAATGGCTCCAAGAAACCGGGTTTCTGGGTGTTCATTTACGTCCACCTACTTACCCCTGACAACTTCTTTCGCAGGTGCGGTAATAGGTGCTAATGTTTCTGCATCTTTTGACGCCGGTATAGCTAGCCGCCATACTCTGATACCGCCTTCTAGGACTACAAAATTTAGTCCAGTTTTTTCCAGTTCTTTGTATGCTTTGAACGAACGCGGGCCAGCGGTACAATAAAGTACGATTGTTGGCTGAGTATGATTAGTTTGGATATACTTTTGGGCAATAACCCGAATCTGATGCACGCCGAATCCAGTCTGAATATCTGTTAGGGGTACAAGCAGGCTATTACCAATGCGATCTTCTGCGTATTCTTCTGGCGATCGCACGTCAATCAAGAGCGCATTTCTCAACTTCCCCTGCTTCAATTCGGAAGCGGTCACTTTTTTGGCACTCAAACTGGCGATAAAGGTTGGAACATCCATATGATTAACCACTGCTGCTAAAGTAACAGAACTAACACCGACAATGCTGAGACAAAGAATTACTGGTAAAGGACGTAAATAACGAATGATGCCTTTTTTCAAGTTTTGATTTGACATTTTTTATCTCACGTATTGAAACTGCATTAGGTAATATGCGATCGCAACAATCGGAAATGACCATACCTGCATTGATATGACGGTAGCAGCAAGACTGGGACGTTTTTCTCGCAAAATTCGGGAGATCGCAAAACCTTTAGCAACAAAACCAAAGATAAACCCAATCAGCAATATTCCTGATGTCACTGCATAAAGAAGAGTGCGATCGGCTGAGCCACTTATCGATTCCACCATAAATAAGCTGGCCAAACCTAATGCCATGAAGAATAAATAAATCAATAAAATAAACATTTTTTGGCTAATATTTTTTAAGTACCCCGTGCGCTGACAAAAAGAAAGGCACATTGCCGCAGATATCGCATATCCAATCAGGGAAATTGGAAAAAATATACTGAAAGATACTAAGCCGAGCGGGCAAATCATTATGTAAAATATGTTTGCTAAAGTAGCGAATTTACAAGCTTTTAGGTAAGGAAGATGTTCTTGTTTGTGCAGAATATAAGCTTCGATGATAACGATTGCAACGAGAGGTATTCCATAGGGGAAAATTGTTGCGATCGCGGGAAGAAATAAAAGCTGAGAAGCAAATTCAGAATTGCTGGTATAATAGAAAGAGAAACTACAAGCTGTTGCTGGTAAAGGAATAATTAGCACCAATCCGACAGCACCTAATGTAACTGTGATTAAGGATTGCCACTTTTTCTGATGCTTAGTTTTGCTTGAACTGGGAGTTGCTAGCGCAAAATTAGTGATGGGAACGATCGCAGAATCAAATTGTTCGTAAGGCTTCATGGTTATTCTCCTGAAAGATAAGTGGTAATTACATCTTCCTGTTTATTATTAAGACAGATGCTTCACTGAGTTCTTGACTGACTTATTCGACTTTTCACTGACTTCAGTTCGACTTTTTGGATAACCTCAGACAGATAAAATCGATGGGACGGGCAAGATGCCCATCCCACAAGACTTTTAGGAAATTGAGTTGTGCAAATTCGATGTGCTTTAGTTTAACATCGGTAGGACGATCGGCCTATCGCAGACGAATTGAGTTATAATCACGTTTACAACTCTGGGCAGCAGTAAAATAAATGGAAACTCTACCCAATAGCTGGGCAGATATTCAGCCTGATACTGTATATCAAATAACAAATGGTCAGATAGTATGTTTTGGCAAAGAGCAAATCCAATTGGGAATAAAATATGATCAAAATAACAAGCATTTAAAAGCGATTGAAAAAGGACAAGTATCTCCTCGCGGTAATATTGGTCTTGTTCCTTCCGAAGTAGAGGGTTACGATTTGAAATCAAAAGTATTGGGAAAAGGAGGCGATCGCCGTTTTCATGGAAAAATAATAGATGGAGTTTTACACTTTCCCGGTTTCGTAACAGAACATTAATCATCAAACAACTATTATGACTAAAATTGAATTAAAAACTCACCAAGTTTGGCAGGATTTGAATGAAATCTTAGAAGATATAGATGCTGATGCACTTGTACAAGAACATCTAGAATCATGCAATTATAAAATTGGCGGTTACTGGGATGAAACGGATGAATTCTATGAAGAGATTACCTTGCCTCGTTTTTTGTCTGCTGAATTAATTAGCAGTTCTATTGGTGTTACGCGCAGAAAACGTTGGATTCAACTGAAATTTGCCTTACAAGCTGATGGGATTGCTTCTCAAGATAATCCCGAAAAAATTGGTGAACTGATTCTCATTTACGATGAAAATATGCAATTTCTTGATGAGAATTGGGAGATATATGTTGACTCTCCTCTGCTGAAGACAAACATTAAGAAAGGCTAGAGTTTAGAGAATGATATAGCGAAGCGATCGCCCTTTACTTATCCAGAGCGATCGCATAATTCCTTTACCTAACGATGAGCTACCGTATTTAAACTTTTAGATGGATTTTTTAAGGCTTCATGCACCACCTTATTTCCAATCGTAAAGTCGCGCAATTCCACCCGCGTCACCTTCACCCCCCAAGGTTCAGTAGCAATATCCAACTCACTCACCAGCACGTCATTAATTTCAGCGCGAGCGGTAAAAATTTCGTCGAGTTCCATTTTGGCTATTTCAGACCGAATTTGAGTCACCAGCAAATTCATCATCGCTGCTTTCAGATCTTGCACTTTGTAAAAAGCTTTTTCTATGTCCATAATCCGCCAGTACACCACAAAATCAACGGTAATGGAAACCCTGTCGCGAGTGGTACATTGTTTGGGTGGAATCTCTAATATTTGTTCCCGCAGCGTTCCTTTATAAGCCACATATTCGATAAATGGAGTAAGAAAGGTAAGACCTGGCTCTAGTTTTTTTCCATCATATTTACCAAGATTTTCTACTAAGGCTTCGTCACCTTGTTTGATAATCTTGACGCTATTGGCAATCGTGGTTCCACTTGCCGTTAAAAATGCTATAAAAATCAATTGGAATAGATCCATCGTGATGCTCCGATTAGTTAAGTGAAAATGGTCGAATTTCGTGAAAAGTTATAGCCTAAGAATGAAAAATACTTTCTGGCGCTACAATCAGCGTGTTTCCTTCGCGGCGCAGAACGTAAACTTTTTGGTTAGGTGCGATCGCAATTGAGCGATCCTCACAGCAGGCTTGCCAGAAACAGCCTTCATAAATAACTCGCCCTGTTTGTCCCGCCAAAATTTCCGTAATCGTCTTTGCCTCAGTTGCATCACGAACGATAAACTTTTTGCGCTTCAGAAACATAGGACGTAACCAGATAACCGAAGCTAGGGATACCGCCATCCAGTACATAACTTGGAACCTAAACAGAGGCAGAGAATTTCGCCCCAATAAAAGCAGCCCTACTATCAGAGAACTAACTCCCGCGATCAGGGGTACAAGTTTAAGTTTTGTTCCCAAACTTTTACCTAGAAACAACTCAGTCAGGCAAAGAATAACTCCTGTTAGGAACCAGAACACGGACGGCCCAATTACTGACCAAATTAGGGTAGGACTCAGCAACACATTTACCTCCTGGTAAAGTAGATCCACACCAAGCAGACCCTTGCTATTTACTATTGAGACTGGTGATTACCTGAGTTTTTGACTGACTTCTTCGAGATCTCATCGACTTCTCATCGATTTTGTGGAAAACTGGCATTTAAGATGTGAAAAGTATCTTTGCTATGCAGAAGCAATGTCGCGATCGCTAAAAGTTCGCTCTGAGTGCATCCCCACAGTCAAGTCGTCTCTCCTCAGAAACGGCTTTCCCAGTCAAAAAGTCCTCGCTGAAGATCTAGGGATAGCCCAATCTACTGTGAGTAATTTTCTCAATGGCAGACCCGTGGATTATGTTAATTTTAGGGAAATTTGTCAGATATTGAGCCAAGAGTGGCGAAATATAGCCGATTTATCCGATACTTTGCCCGAAAATGAAATAAATAACCTTAAAGCTAAAGTTTTCATCAGCAGTCGCCATCAAGACTTCCGCCTCGTCCAGCAGTTGCAGCAAGCTTTGAGTGCGGCGGGACACGAAGTTGCGATCGCATCTGAAAACACTCCGCCCGAACAATATTTACAAAGCTGCGATTACTTGCTGCTGCTGTTGTCCCAGCAATCCGCCGTCAGCGAAATCGTCTTGGAAGAAGTGCGGGTCGCCAAAGAATTGCACAACTTTACCGCCCAAAAGCCAGCCATTTTACCGCTATGCGTAGGTTTACAAAGCAAAACGCCTCTTTCCTTCGATTTGCTGCAACTTTTGCAGTCAAGTCAGCCGTGGCAGTGGCGTAGCGACGACGACACCTCAATCATAGTCTCAGAAGTTCTCAGCGTAGTGGCCCAAGGACGCACCTCTCTAAGTGCCTCCAGCAAATTAGCTGTAAACTGGGCTACTGAAGGGAGTGGGAATTGGGGAGTGGGAATTGGGAATTGGGAATTGGGCATTCTTCCCCACTCTCCCACACTCCCACTCCCAGTCGCGTCACCAGAGTTACCGGAGGGGCAAGTAGAGGTTGCATCGAGCTTTTATATCGATCGTCCTCCCATCGAAACGCGCTGTTATGAGACAATATGTCAGCCTGGTGCCCTCATCCGCATCAAAGCGCCCAGGCAGATGGGCAAAACCTCGTTAATGGCGAGGATTCTGCATCACGCAGAGGAACAAGGCTCAAGAGCGATCGCGTTGAGTTTTCAGTTAGCTAATAAACGAATTCTTACCAACTCGGATACATTTTTACAGTGGTTTTGTGCCAGCATAGGACAAGAATTGGGGATGCTGGAAAAGCTGGGCAAGTGTTGGGAATTAGCAGATATTATTGGCAGCAACCAGTGCTGCAAAGCTTACTTTGAACAGTGTTTGTTGCCAGAAATATCGACTTCCCTAACATTGGGTTTAGATGAAGTCGATCGCGTGTTTGAATCACCCGAAATTGCCGATGACTTTTTTGGTTTGTTGCGAGCTTTGCATGAAGAATCCAAACGGCGCGATATTTGGAAAAAATTTCGCTTGGTAATTGTTCATTCCACAGAAGTTTATATTCCGTTGGATATCAATAAATCACCTTTTAATGTGGGATTGCCGATAGAATTACCGGAGTTTAACTTGCCGCAGGTGCAAGAGTTGGCAAGACGATACGGACTAGATTGGAATGGGAAAGAAGTCGAGCAATTGATGGGTTTAGTGGGAGGACATCCCTACTTAGTGCGGTTGGCTATGTATTGCATTGCGCGTCAGGATGTTACTTTAGATCGGGTGGTGGAAGAGGGTGCCACAGAAGCGGGAATTTATAGCGATCATCTGCGGCGGCATTTGTGGAATCTAGAAAAATATCCAGATTTGTTAGAAGCGATGAAAGAGGTGGTGAGTACTTCGGGAGGAGTGCGATTGCGGTCAGAATTAGCGTTTAAATTAAATAGTATGGGGCTGGTGAAACTTGATGGCAATGATTGTACTCCCAGGTGTAGTTTGTATGAGCAATATTTTCGCGATCGCTTAGCGTTGAGCTAATAAAAATCGCGTAAAATTGTATAGCCACAGTCAGATAGGTTATATCATGTCCGGTTGCATCGTTAAGCTGCTACGCATCTAAAATGACCGTCAGTTTTTCTGAGTTTCTTGTGGGATGGGCATCCTGCCCGTCTTTGTATTCGATTTAGATGCGTAATAGCTTAGTACATGAGTGATATCGTCAAATTGTCTGTTGTCATCGGTGGTTAAATTTTTACCGCAGATGAAGACAGATGAACGCAGATGAACGCAGATAAGAATAATCACATGAATTTTTTAGGTAACCGATGAGTAAGGACATGATATGACTAATTTCAAATTTTAGATTTCAGATTTAAAAAGTGAAGATTGTTATCAAAGTAAATCTTCTACTTTATCTAAAATTTGAAATTTCTCAATGACCAATGACTAATGACCAATGACTAATGACCAATGACTAATGACCAATGACCAATGACCAATGACCAATTATTTTTCCTTTTGCCCTACTGAATTAGGCATCATCTGGTTAACCTGGGGATTGTACAGGCGCAGATAGTTCCAGTAGTTGCCAAACACCTGCTTAACGTAGTCTTTAGTTTCTGGAAAAGGGATAGTTTCGATAAATTGATCTGGATCGGTGATTTTTTTCTGCCCAAGCCATTTATCGACGTTACCCGAACCGGCATTGTAACTAGCCAATGCCAATAGAGAGTTATTTTTAAATCGCTGGTGGGTTTCAACCATCAGCCATGTGCCGAGATTTATGTTGTCGTTGGGATTGTCTAAGGCGTATTGCTTAAGATTGATTATTTTAGCTACCGAGGCTCCAACTGCTGGCATCACCTGCATTAAACCAGTGGCACCAGCATTAGAGCGGATGTTCGACATAAATCGCGACTCCTGCCTCATTAGACTAACCACTAGCAAGGGATTTAGCTCACGCTTTTGCGACCAAATTTCGATCGTTTCTTCATAGGGAAAAGGATATAGAGCATACCAGTAAATAGGTTGTTGCTTGAGAGATTGAAACTCGGCTTGCTCAGAAGGCGTCTCTCGGTCTTCCAGGGCAGCAACTTGAGTAATTCCTGATATGTAATCCCCCACTGCCAGTTTCAGGAGACCATCGGTAAACTGTTGGGTTACGGTTGGCTCGATCCGGTTTTGAAATTCTACCTGCCATAGTGTCCAGGCATCCCGGTCTTGAGCCAACTGGTATAGTTCTTTCAATGTTTCAGACCCAATTGGCAGTACGAGGCGCTCCCTGGGTAAGGCTACTTGAGGTGTCATCTTCCTCACGGTGTCGAAGGTTCCGACATCCCAGCCAAGCATAGTGGCAGAACGCCAAGCATAGTAAGATTGCGGGTATTTTTTCACTACCTGTTCAAAAGCGGCTTTGGCTTCCTGCTGCTGTCCCAGTTGCATTGCCCATTTACCGACCCAAAAGCCTGCCTGACGAGCCGGTTCGCTATTGGGGTTTTGAGTGAGGATTGGCTGTCCCCATTGTAATGCTGCCTGGAAATCCCCAGCAGCTGCTTTAGCTTGAGCCATTTTCCAGCGATATTCTGCTGCTGCATCGGAGTTGCCATATTTGGTTAGCAATAATTGACGAGTCTCTTCAGCTGAAGAGGGATTATTGAGATTATCCAAAGCTTCTGCTTTTGCTAGCAGTGCGTCACCGGCTTGGTCGGGAAATTGCTCGATCGCTTGGTCGAGATAAGGCACCGCCTCTATGGATGGTTCTATTTTGGCTATCTGGAGTAGGGCGTTGCCGGTTTCTTTGGCTTTGGGGAAGTCACTCACCATCTTTTTATAGGCGAGCTTAGCGTCTGTCTCTCTCTCGGCTAGCTGGAGCCCCCTAGCGACAAGGTAGGCGTGGCGAGATGAGGGTGGGGCTTTGGCATAAGCGGCGCTGGCTTGGCCGTATTTTTTGTCTTTCCAGTAGCCAAGAGCGATCGTTTCCCAGTCTTCTGGCTTAAGTGGCTCTACAGGTTTTCCGTCTATCATTCCAGGTTGGCTAAGTATCTTGTCCAGCACCAAGCTAATTTCTGGCGTGTCAAAGCTGTACTTTGCCAGTAACAACATCAAGTCCCGCTGATCGGGTTTCTCTTTGAGCCAGGAACGTGCCATTTCCAGAGTACGGGGATGGCTGGGGTATTTCGCTAGAACTTCGTTCCAATCTTCCCGTTTCGTCTTGCCCAGTGCCACCAAGGCTTCTGGGATCGTGGGAGAGTCGGGATAGTAGTTGAGCAAATCTTGCCACTGGGCAGTTGCTTTAGCTTGGTCACCGATGCTTTGGTAAGCTTGAGCGCGTTTGACCATAACGTTTGCGCCCAGAAGCGAATAATCGCACTCTAATCCTTCTAACAAGTCCAGCGCAAGAAGTCCCTGCTGCTGTTGAACTAGATCGGATGCCAGCAGATAACGGGCACGTAGACTCTCGCGGGATTTCTCCCCGTTTGCGATCGCTTCTAATTCTCCAGCTCGTTTCTCTGGCTGCATCAGCGCCAGGGAAAAAACTGTCGTGTTGCTCTTATATCCCGTCGTTTCGCGGCTTTTTCCCCGCAACAGACACGCGATCGTTCTTCGCGCAAACCCACGGCCAAAGTGTCTTTCTAACAGGGGATATACAATCAGCAGCACACTCAGTCCGATACTGACAGCAACTGCAATTTGTTGTCTGCGTTGCTTTTGCCTCGACAAACCGTAGCCGGAAAATTTAAAACCTGACATTTTTCTCATAGAGCCTCGTGGCGACGGAAATCCATCTGTTTTTTAGGTGATCGAGCCAGAGTGAGCCAATGCCGTCAGGAATTTACGGTCGCTCACGGGCGGGTGGAGGGGACTGGGAACTGCGATCGCTGAGTCGCCCTTCATAGAGAGCGGGGATCGCACCTCAAACGCTATAAGTTTAACAACACAAAAGTGCTTTAATTGACATTTCATCGGCTAAAACTGCGATCCCGTAAGCCTAAAAGCCCAATTTTACATGGAGAATAAGGACTAGAAAAGTCAAAAGTCAAAAGTCAGTAGGGGCGGGTTTTGTAAAATATTCTGTTGGTAATGAGATGTGTGGGCTAAACCCGCCCGT